>JBDHRZ010000311.1:0-4297 GCA_039807845.1 Rhodoferax sp. | reverse complement strand
GAGCGAGGCCTCGATCAGGATCGCCACCGAGGACAGGATCACCACCTGCACCAGGATCGGGCTCCAGGAGTTCGGCAGCACCGTGCGGAACATGTTGTAGCTGGCCGAGCCGCCGAGCGCCTCGACGGCGGTGACGAAGTCGCGCTTGCGCAGCGACAGCACCTGGGCGCGCGTGATGCGGGCAAAGCTCGGGATGCCGGTGATGCCGACGGCCACCAGCGCAGCGCTCTGGCTGCGCCCGAGCACCGCGATCAACACCATCGCGAACAGGATGCCCGGCAGCGACAGCAGCACGTCGACCAGGCGCATCAGCAGCATGTCGCGCCAGCCACCGAAGAAGCCCGCCACGAGCCCGATCGGCACGCCCACGACGGCCGCAATCGCCACCGCCCCCGCGGCAGTGACGAGCGAGGTGCGGGCGCCGAACACGACACGCGCCAGAATGTCGCGGCCCAGTTCATCGGTGCCGAACCAGTGCACCGCACCCGGCCCCTGCAGCGTGGCCGAAAAATCCTGTGTCAGCGCATCGAACGGCAGGATCCAGCGCGCCAGGCTGCTGGCCAGGATGAGCACCAGCAGGAACAGCACGCCGAACAGCGCGCCCTTGTGACGCAGCAGGCGGTGCAGCACGTCGGCACTGCGGTGCAGGAAGGGACTCATGGCTGCACCCCCGGCCCGGCGTGGTGGCACGCCACGCTGGTCGGCAGACCGGGGTAGGCTCGGAACTCGGGCGCCGTGCGTCGGCACAGGTCGGTCGCCTTGAAGCAGCGTGGGTGGAAATGGCAACCGCTCGGCGGCGCTGCCGGGTTCGGAATGTCGCCCTGCAGGATGATGCGGTTGCGGCTGTCGCGCGTCGCCGGATCGGGCACCGGCACCGCCGACAGCAGGGATTGCGTATAGGGGTGCGTCGGATGCCGGTACAGGCTGTCGCGCTCGCTCTGCTCGACGATGCGGCCCAGATACATCACGGCGACCCGGCTCGAAATGTGGCGCACCACGGAGAGGTCGTGCGCGATGAACAGATAGGCCAGCGCGAGTTCGCGCTGCAAGTCCTGCAGCAGGTTGATCACCTGCGCCTGGATGGAAACATCCAGCGCCGCGACCGGTTCGTCCAGGATCAACAGGCGCGGCTTGAGCGCGAGCGCCCGTGCAATGCCGATGCGCTGGCGCTGGCCACCGGAGAACTCCTGCGCAAAGCGGTTCACCATGCTGGCGGGCAGGCCGACCAGGTCGAACAGCTCGGACACCCAGCGCGCCCCGCCGCTCTCCTCATATAGCCCATGGATGCGCAGCGGCTCGGCGACGATCTCGCCGACCGTCTTGATCGGATTGAGCGAGGAATACGGATCCTGGAAGATGTACTGCATGTTGCGCCGCAGCCGGCGCAACTCTCCTGCCGGCAGGCGCGTGATGTCGCGACCGTCGAAGCGCACCGAGCCGCCCGAGGAAGCCACCAGTCCCATGATGGCCCGTCCGGTGGTGGTCTTGCCGCAGCCCGACTCGCCAACCAGGCCGAGCGTTTCGCCGGCGCGCACGCTCAAAGTGACTCCGTCCACCGCACGCACCCAGCCAATGCGACGCCGCAGCAGCCCGGCGCGGATGGGAAACAGCACGCGCAAGCCATCGACTTCGAGCAGGGGCGCCCCCTCCTGGCTGGCCGCAGGGCGCACGGCGGCGACAGCAGCAGCAGCGGCGGTAGCGGCAGGAGCAATCGGTACGGCTCGCAGATCGCCGGCACCAGTGTCGCTGCTGATGCCCGTGCCGGTACTGGCAGCCACCGGCGCGAGTGCAGACGGATGCAGCGCCGCCCGGGCTTCGCCCAGCAGGCGCTCGACCTCATCGGGAAAGTGGCAGGCGCTCGCGTGGCCAGGCGCAAGCGCGCGCAGCGTCGGCTCCTCCTGAGCGCACACCGGCCGGTTCCACCCGATCGCGCAACGCGGGTGGAATGCACAACCGCCGGGCAGCCGTGCCGGGCTCGGCGGCTGGCCCGGGATGGGCACCAGGCGCTCATCCACGCCATCGATGCGTGGCACGCTGCGCAACAGACCGACGGTATAGGGATGGCGCGGCTGCTGGAACAACGCCAGCACCGGCGCCGACTCGACGATACGCCCCCCGTACATCACGAGCACACGGTGCGCCACCTCCGCCACCACGCCCAGGTCGTGCGTGATCAGGATCACCGCGGCGCCGGATTCGCGCTGGCGCTTCGCCAGCACCGCCAGCACCTGGGCCTGCACGGTCACGTCCAGCGCGGTGGTCGGCTCGTCGGCGATGATCAGCTTCGGTCTGCCGGCCATCGCCATCGCGATCACCGCCCGCTGGCGCATGCCGCCCGAGAACTGGTGCGGGAACTGCACCACGCGCCCCTGAGGATCCGGAATGTCCACTTCGCGCAGCAGTTCGACCGCGCGCGCCTGGGCCTGCGCGCGTGCAACCAGCCCATGCGCCACCTGCCCCTCGATCACCTGGCGCCCGATCGGCAGCACCGGGTTGAGCGTCGTCGTCGGGTCCTGGAACACCATGCCGACCTCGCGCCCGCGCAGGCGGCGCAGGCTCTCGGCATCCAGGCCGATGACCTCCTGCGCGCCCAGGCGGACCGAGCCCTCCACGCGGGCGGTCTCGTCGAGCAGACCGCTGATCGCCAGCGCCGTCACGCTCTTGCCCGAACCCGACTCGCCGACGATGCCCAGCACCTCGTTGGCCTGCACCTCGAAGTCGATGCCGCGCACCGCAGGGACCGGCCGGCCGGACCCGGTGAAGGTCACCGCCAGGCCCCGCACGCACAGCAGTGGCTCAGCGCCGGTGGTCATGCGAGCCGCGCCCGTGATTCATTCGATCACCGGCCCCAGCCACCGGCGCGCGCGACCGCAGCAACGGCCGTCAATGGAAGCCCATGGTGCGAAACACCGGCATGTTGTCGATCTCGCGCGTGATGCCACCGACATTCTTCGCTGCCACGATCAGGCCGATGTCGTAGGTGTTGGTGGGGATCGCGAACGCCGACTCGACCATCACCTTGTTCAGGTTGTCGTACGCAGCCTTCACCTGCGCGCCAGTGCCAAACGTGGTGTTCACGCGATCGATCGCGGCCACGTAGGCCGGGAACGGATTCGGGTCGCCCAGCACCGGATTCTTGGTCGTGCGATAGATGCTGTTCGTCGTCACGCGCGAGGGGAACTTCTGGATGTTGCCGACGCCGCCGAACATCGCCGAGAACTTGCCCGCCAGCATGGCAGTGGTGAACTCGGGCGTGCCCAGCACTTCGAGTTCGACCTTCAGGCCCGCCTTGGCGAGCGTGGCCTGCACCACCTGGCTGATTGCCATGGAGTCCTGCCCGCCGCCGTTGACCATCAGCTTCCAGTCCTGCATCTGCGCCTGCGAGAGGCCAGACTCCTTGAGCAGCGCCTTGCCCTTCTCCAGGTCGAACGCGTACTTGGTGTCGTAGGACTTGTCCGCGGCCGGGCTGGCCGGTGCCCATGGCAGCGCGGTGACCTCACCCAGCCCCGCATAGCCCACCTGCAGGATCGCCTTGCGGTCCATCAGGTAGTTGAACGCCTGGCGGAACTTCTCGTTCTTGAACGGACCCTGCGTGGTGTTGATGCGAAACACCTGCACCAGCGGCCCCGGGCCCTGGATGAGTTGGAAGCCGGCCGCGCGCAGGCGCAGCGCCGAGCGCGAATCACCGCCATAGATCATGTCCACCGCGCCGGACTCCAGCGCCGCGCTGGCGGCGTCGTTGTCGCTGAAGAAGGTCAGCGTGACCTCGCTCAGGATCGGCTCCTTCGGACGCCAGTACTTCGGATTGGCCACCATGCGCACGCGCTGGCCCAGCACGCGTTCGGCCAGCATGAAGGCTCCGGTTCCCGCGGGCTTGGCCTCTACCGTATCGATGCCGGCGGGATCGATCGGCGAAATGAACTGCAGCAAGTCGGTGATCTGCTTGTCCGGCACCGGTCCGGTGAAGTTGAGCCGAATGGTGTAGGGGTCGACCACCGTCCAGTCCTTGACCATGGCCATGGTGGCGTACAGGTTCTTGCCGGCCTTCGGATCGGCGGCCTTCTTCAGCGTGGCCGCCACCGCATCGGCGTTGAACGGGTTGCCGCTGTGAAAACTCACGTCCCGGCGCAGCGTCAGCGTGACCGAGTTGTTGCCCTCGCCCACTTTCCAGGCCGAGGCCAGGCTCGGGACGGCCTGACCCTCGGCGGTGTACTCGATCAGGCTGTCGTACAGGCTCTTGATGAGCGGGAAGTTCTGCGACGAGAACTGTGCCGGATCGAAGTTGACGATGTCGGCC
>JBDHRZ010000310.1:0-4324 GCA_039807845.1 Rhodoferax sp. | reverse complement strand
TGCCGCCGACAAGCTGGAACTGCTCTACGCCGGCGTGCTCGAGAGCATGCAGATCGCGGTGCTCGCAACCTTCGTGGGCGTCCTGCTGGCGCTGCCGCTGGGCATCCTGGCGGCGCGCAATCTGATGCCGGCGGGCGTGAGCTGGGCCGCGCGCGGCTTCATCGCGCTGTGCCGTTCGTTCCACCCGGTGATCGTCGCGATCCTGTTCGTGAAGGCGGTCGGCTTCGGCGCACTGGCCGGCGCGCTCGCCCTGATCGTCGCATCGCTCGGGTTCATCTCGAAGCTGTTCGGCGAAGCCGTGGCAGAGATCGACATGAAGCCGGTGGAGGCGGCGCGCGCGGCCGGCGGCTCGTTCCTGGGCGTGATGGCGCTGGCCGTGCTGCCTCAGGTGGCGGCGCGGTTCATCGGTTTCGGCTCCTACCAGTTCGACTCCAACCTGAGGAACTCGACCATGGTGGGCATCGTCGGGGGGGGCGGGATCGGCGCTCCGCTGTTCACCGCCTACCAGCGCTTCGACTACGACTTCGTCCTGACGATCCTGCTCACCATCATCGCGCTGGTGCTGGCCACGGAAGCCGTGACGGGCCGCGCACGCAGGCTGTTCCAATGACCGGCGCGACGGACAGCGCCATGCCGTCGGCGCCGATGCGGCGCTGGCAGCGCTTCACGCCGTTGCAGCGCCTGGGGCGCTTCTGCGCCTACCTGGCGACGGTTGCCGCCGTGGCGTGGTCGATCAGGACGATCGAGGTCATTCCAGAGTTCCTCTACGACGCGCCGGAGCAGACGCTCGATCTGGTCAAGCGGATGTGGCCCTTCGACTGGGCGTATTACCCCAAGGCGATCCATGGCGCGCTGCCCGAGACCTTCCACATCGCCACGCTCGGCACGCTGCTGGCGCTGGTCATTGCGGTCCCGGTGGCGATCCTCGGTGCGCGCAACGTGACGCGCAACCCGTGGCTCAACGCGTGCGCGCGTTTCGTGTTCGTCGCCTCGCGTTCGGTGAACTCGCTGATCTGGGCGCTGCTGTTCGTCGCCGTGTTCGGCCCCGGCGCGCTGGCCGGCACGCTGGCCATCGCCTGCCGCTCGATCGGCTTCGTCGGCAAGCTCCTGTCCGAGGCGCTGGAGGAGTCGCCCGCCGGGCCCATCGAAGCCTTGACGGCGATCGGCGCGCCGCGGTCCCACGTGCTGCTCGAGGGCTACTGGCCGCAGGTGCAGCCCGGGTTCTGGTCGATTGCCCTGCTGCGCTGGGACATCAACCTGCGCGAATCCTCGGTGCTCGGCCTGGTCGGCGCCGGCGGCATCGGGATGGCGCTCGACGCCGCGCTGTCCAACCTGTACTGGGACCAGGCCGGACTCATCCTGGCGATCATCCTGGTCGTGGTGCTGCTGGTCGAGACCGTCACTACCCTGGTCAGGAAGCGGATTCTGTAATCCATTCGCAGCAGGGGATGGGGGCCGTTGCCACGGGCTGCCGCCGCAGGGTGTGCCTCACGCCAGTTCGCGCTCGCCACGCTCCAGCGCCAGCAGCCAGGTCTTGCGCGGCAGGCCGCCGCCGTAGCCGGTCAGGCTGCCGTCGCTGCCGATGACGCGGTGGCAGGGCACGACCAGGCTGATCTTGTTGTTGCCGTTCGCCGCTGCCACCGCACGCGTGGCGCGCGGGCGGCCGATGCTGTGCGCCTGCTCGGCGTAGCTGCGCGTCTGGCCGTAGGGGATCTGCAGCAGTGCCTGCCATACGTCCCGCTGGAACGGTGTGCCGACCAGGTCGAGCGGGGTGTCGAAGCTGCGCCGCCGACCGGCGAAGTATTCGGTCAGTTCGCGTCCGAGTTGCGCGCTCATCGCGTTGCGTCCGGGTCGGGCCGGGCCACCGCGCGCCGCCTCGACCTGCGCGATCTCGCGTTCTATTCCCTTCGTGCGCTGCGTGAACTCGAGCAGGCACAGGCCGTGTTCGGACAGCAGGGCCGTCATCTCGCCCAGCGGCGTGGCGTAGGTGTGGGAAATCAGCGGCATGGCGTCGTCTCCGGTGAGGCTACACGATACGCCAATATGCCGGATCGCGGTGGCCGTGCGCGCGAAGCTCCAGCCCGGCCTCATGCCATGCCTCGGATGCTAGACTGGATCGGCGCGCGCGCGGTGCGCCCCATCGCCACGCCACGGCGCGAATCCTTGCGCTCTCATGTACGACACAACGCCTGGAGACCTCTCTCATGCAACGCCGTTCCATCCCCTTGGCCGAATTGGCCCGCCACGTTGGCGAGACCTGGTTCGAGTCCCCATGGATGAGCATCGACCAGCCCCACCTGGCGCAGTTTGCGTATTCCACCTACCTCGATCCGGCCTTCACCGACCTGACCGCAAGCAAGAACAACCCGCTGGGTGCCACGCTGGTGGACGGCTTCCTGCTGATGAGCATGCTGACCGCCTTTCACTTCAACAACAGCCCGGTGGCGGGAGACGGCCTGTACGGATTCAACTACGGCATGGACCGGGTGCGTTTCACCCATCCGGTGTTCGTGGGCGAGAAGATCCGTTGTGTCGCCAGGCTGGCGGAAGTCGAGCCGCGCCCCGACGGCACGTATCTGGTGAAGACCGACAACACGATCGAGATCGAGGGCCGGGACAAGCCCGCGATGGTGGCGCGCTGGATTTCGCTCTTTGCCACCCGGGCCGAAGGCAGCAACGCGAGCGCCTAGGCCGGGTGCATCCATGACCGGGACACTGCCGCGCCTGAACAGCTTCGTCGATTACCTCGATCTGTACGCCCGGACGCAGCCTGACGCCGATGCCGTATGGCATGCGGGCACCGTGTTGTCCTACGCCACGCTGGCCGAGCGGGTGCAGGCGATGGCGGGCTCGCTCGCGGCCGCCGGTCTGCGCGCCGGCGACCGGGTGGCGGTGCTGAGCACCCCCGGGCCTGACTACCTCGTCACGATGCTGGCTGCCTTTCGGCTGGGCGCCGTCTGGGTCGGTCTGAACCCGCGGTACACCTATCGCGAATTGGCCCACGTGGTGCGCGATTCGCAGCCCCGGTTGATCCTGTCGATCGTCCGCGCCGATGGGCGGGAGTTCGGACCGGACGTGGCGCGCCTGGCGAGCGAGTTCGGCGTTGCGGGGATGCATGCCATCGGCGATGCAGGCGCCACGCCCCCGCTGGGACCACTGCCGCCGCCGATGCCGTTTACGCACCATGCGCTGGCGCCGGACGATGCCGCCACCATCGTGTACACGTCCGGATCGAGTGGCACGCCCAAGGGTGCCGTATTGAGTCACCGGGGCCTGGTGTACGCCTCGGTCGTCGAGGCGCAGATGAACGAGGTGCGCCGCCCGCGCGTGCCCTGCAACCTGCCGATCAACCACGTGGCCTGCATTGCCGATCTGACCGGCACCACGCTGGTGTCGGGTGGCATGCTCGCACTGCTGGATTCCTTCGATCCGGCCGAGATCCTGGACCTGGTCGAACGCCTGCGACTCACCAACCTGATGAGCGTGCCGACGGTGCTGCAGCTCATCGCGATGCAGCCGGACTTCGCGCAGCGCGATCTGTCGAGTCTGCGGCTGGTGGCATGGGGCGGCGCGCCGTTGCCGATCGAGGTGATCCGCAGCTATCGCCGCCTGGGCGTACGCCTGGCGACGGTCTACGGCATGACCGAGACCATTGCGTCGATCACCTTTACGGACCAGGATGCCAGCGACGAGGTGCTGGCCGAGACGGTGGGGCGGTTCGACCCCGGCATGCGGGTGCGCCTGGCCGACGAGCAGGATCATGAGGTCGCCGTCGGCGAACAGGGCGAGGTGCAGGTCCGGCACGCGGGGCTGTTCCTGGAGTACTTCGGACGGCCCGACGCGACGGCCGCGGCCTACACCCGCGATGGCTGGTTTCGGACCGGCGACGTGGGCGTGCTGCGACCGGACGGTAACCTGCGGCTGGTCGGCCGGCGCTCCGACATGATCAAGTCGGGCGGCTACAACGTCTATCCGCGCGAGATCGAGTTGTGCCTGGAGTCCCGCAACGACGTGGCGCTGGCAGCGGTGATTGGCCGCCCGGACGAGAAATTCGGCGAAGTGGGCGTAGCCTACGTGTTGCCGCGACCGGGCACGGCGCCGGACCCGGAAGGGTTGAAGAGCTTCTGCCGCGAGCGGCTCGCCAACTACAAGGTGCCCAAGGAATTCGTGATCGTCGGCGAACTGCCGCTGCTGCCGGTCGGCAAGGTGGACAAGCAGGCGTTGCGGCGGCGCGCGCAGGCCTGAACGGGGCGTGGTTCGTGCGGGTGTGATTGCTGCGAATGGGCGCAGGCCTGCACACGCTCAGGCCGCGCGTGCGCGGCTG
>JBDHRZ010000309.1:0-4368 GCA_039807845.1 Rhodoferax sp. | reverse complement strand
TGGCCTTCATCATGGCCGAGACCATCGACGTGCCGTACTGCGAGATCTGCAAGGCGGCGGCGATACCCGCGCTGCTCTATTTCCTCACTGCCTTCGTGGTGGTGCACCTTGAGGCCGGACGTGCCCGGCTGCTCGGCATGCCGAAGGAGGAGTGCCCGGACCCTTGGGCCGCGGTGCGGCTGCGCTGGTACCTGATCCTGCCGCTGGCGATCCTGGTCTACCTGCTGTTTGCCGGTTACACGCCGCTGTTCTCGGGCATGGTCGGGCTGGCGCTGACGGTGGTGCTGATCTTCGGCGCGGCGATGACGCGCAACTTCGGCAGCCGGCCGCTGCAGTTCATCTTCTGGGTGCTGATCGGCCTGGCGGCGTCGGGCTTCTTCAAGTACGGCATCTCGGCGATCATCGCGCTCGCGCTGTTCATGGCCGCCGCGCTGTGGTTCATCCGGGGCGGCCGGCAGACGCTCGCGGTCGCCCTGGATGCGCTGGCCGATGGCGCGCGCCACGCACTGCCGGTGGGCGTCGCCTGCGCACTGGTGGGTGTGATCATCGGCATCCTGACGCTCACCGGTTCGGCGACGCTGTTCGCCGGCACCATCATCCAGATCGGCAAGAACAGCCCGTTCCTGAGCCTGTTCCTCACCATGCTGGTGTGTCTCGTGCGCGGCATGGGCATCCCCACGATCCCGAACTACATCATCACCAGCTCGCTGGCGGCGCCGGCGCTGCTCGAACTCGGCGTGCCGCTGCTCGTCTCGCACATGTTCGTGTTCTATTTCGGCATCATGGCCGACCTGACGCCGCCGGTGGCGCTGGCCGCATTCGCTGCGGCGCCGATCGCCCGGGAGAGCGGCATGAAGATCGGCATGGAGGCGATGCGCATCGCGGTCGCCGGCTTCATCGTGCCCTACATGGCGGTCTATTCGCCCGCGCTGATGCTGCAGGGTGGCAACTGGTGGGATACCGGCTACGTGGTGTTCAAGGCGATCGTCGCGATCACCCTGTGGGGCGGTACGGCGATCGGGTTCTGGCTCGGACCGCTGAACCTGTCCGAGCGTGCCTGGGCGTTCCTGGCCGCGGTGCTGCTGGTGGCGGCGTTGCCCCTGTCCGACGAGCTGGGTTTGTCCATGGCGCTCGCGCTGGCACTCTGGCACGGCCTGCGTGTGCGCCGGCGCGGCCGACTGGCCGCCTGAGGCGGATGCTCGCTGCGCTGTGCCTGGCCGCTGCCGGCCTGCAGGTGCAGTTGCCGGTGCGCGCCTTCACGCTGCGCTGGCAGCACTCGATCGAAAAGGTCGACTGGTCCGAGGACTACGAGGTCGCTGGCTCCTGGCTGCACCTGTCGCAGGCGCGCATCCACGGCTCGGGCGCGGGCATGGAGCCCCCGCCCGGCGCGCGCCTGGTCGATGGCGTCTGGCGCTATCGGCTGCAGGACCCCTGGCAGCGCGAGATCGTGCTGGCACGCTCGGAATTCGTGCCCGACTACGAGTTGTGCTTCGACGGCCGCTGCCGTCGGCTGGCGCATTGGCTGCCGGTGACGGCAGGCCCCACGACGCTGCGTGCCTGCGCGGGTGCCAGGGCGCACCCCAGCCCCAGCGGAATTTGATCGCCCGGCTGCCCGGATCCACCCGTCAGGGGGCCTCTCCATTTGGGGCACGAGGGGACATCTCCATGTGAGGGTGACATGGGGGGCGCCGCAAACCTCGGATAATCCATCACCCCTTTTTCTGCCGCGGTGCTACCACCGCAGACTTGCGTGTCCGACCGTTTGCGCGTTCTGCCCCAGTACATCCTGCCAAAGCGGCTGGTGACCCGGCTGGCGGGCGTCGTCGCCGGCGGCCAATGGGGTGGCCTCACGACGGCGCTGATCCGCCGCTTCGTCGCCCGCTACGGCGTGGACATGCGCGAGGCCGTGGATCCGGACATCGGCAGCTACGCCAGCTTCAATGACTTCTTCACGCGTGCGCTCAGGCCCGGCGCGCGGCCGATCGCGCAGGCCGAACTGGTGTGTCCGGTGGACGGGGCGATCAGCCAGTTCGGCCGCATCGCGGCCGACCAGATCTTCCAGGCCAAGGGGCATCGCTACTCCACCACGGCGCTGCTGGGCGGCGACGGCGCGCTGGCGGCGCAGTTCCAGGACGGCCTGTTCGCGACGCTGTATCTCAGTCCCAGGGACTATCACCGCATCCACATGCCGTGCGCCGGACGCCTGCTGCGCATGGTCCACGTGCCGGGCGCGCTGTTCTCGGTCAACCCGCTGACCGCACGCGCGGTGCCCGGCCTGTTTGCGCGCAACGAGCGCGTCGTCTGCGTGTTCGAGTCGCCCAGGGGGCCGTTCGTGCTGGTGCTGGTGGGCGCGACCATCGTCGGCAGCGTCGCCACCACCTGGCACGGCGTGGTCAATCCGCCGCGCCCGGGCCGGCCGCGGCACTGGGATTACCAGGGCCAGGCGATCGATCTGCGCCAGGGCGAGGAGATGGGCCGCTTCCTGCTCGGCTCCACCGTGGTCGCGCTGTTCCCGCCCGCGCGTTGCGTGTTCCCTCCCGACTGGGCGCCGGCGCGGCCGATTCGCCTGGGCGAGGTGATGGGAACCTGAGGAAACGCCGGGTCGCTCGCAAGTTTTCTCGTACCCGCTCGGGCGGCCTGACGAAGCCGGGGCTGCGGGCGCTCTCAGCGCGCCGCCAGCTCCTGCAGCGTCCCCGCGAACTCGATCTGCCCGTGTTCGAGCACGTAGGCGCGGTCCGACACCCGTTCGGCGAAGGGCAGATTCTGCTCGGACAACAGCACGCTCACGCCCTTGTCCTTGAGCTGCAGGATCATTGCGGCCAGCTGCTCCACGATGACCGGCGCCACCCCTTCCGAAGGCTCGTCGAGCAGGAGCAGGAACGGGTTTCCCATCAGGGTCCGGCTCACGGTCAGCATCTGCTGTTCGCCGCCGCTCATGCGCCCGCCGAGGCGGTTGCGCATCGCCCCCAGGTTCGGGAACAGCGCGTAGAGATCCTCGGGCGTCCACGCCGGCGCCGCGCGGCCGTCGGGCCAGCGACGTGGCCGCTGGCGCGCGACCTCCAGATTCTGCGCCACCGTCAGGTCGACGAAGATGCGCCGATCCTCGGGCACGTATCCCAGCCCCAGCGCGGCGATCTGGTGGGGCTGGCAGCGCGAGATGTCGCGGCCCATGAAATGCACGCTGCCGCTGCGGCGCCCCATCAGCCCCATCAGGGCCTTCAGGGTGGTGCTCTTGCCCGCCCCGTTGCGCCCCATCAGGGCGACCACTTCGCCGCGGTGCACTTCCAGGTCGATGCCATGGAGCGCCTGTGCGCCGGCGTACCAGGCGGCGAGGCCGCGCGCGCGCAGCAACACTTCGGGTGGCTGTGCTTGCATCGTCAGCGGACCGGTTGCGGGCCGTGCCGCGTCGCTTGCTGGCGGCCACCGCCCTGGCCGCTACCGAGGTAGACCTGCTGCACCAGTGGGTCGGCGCGGATCGCCGCGGGCGTGCCCTGCGCGATCAGGCGCCCGCGCGCCATCACCAGCACGCGATCGGCAAAGGCGAACACGACGTCCATGCTGTGTTCGGTGAACAGCACGGCCATGTTCCGTTCCCGCACCAGCCGCCGGGTCAACGTCATCAGAGCGTTGCGTTCGCCCGGCGCCATGCCGGCGGTGGGCTCGTCCATCAGCAGCAGCCTGGGTTGGTTGGCCATGGCGATGGCCAGCTCGACCCGCTTGACGTCGCCGTAGGCGAGCGCGCTGCAGGGACGATCGGCGTGCACGGTCATGCCCACCAGCTCGAGCAAGGCCAGGGCGTCGTCGCGCCGGTGCTGCGCCGCGGCCTGCCACAGGGAGAACTGCCGGCGATCCTGCGCCAGCAAGGCGAGCTGGACGTTTTCCACCACGCTGAGCGAGGAGAACGTCGCCGCGATCTGGAACGTGCGTCCTACGCCCAGGCCCCAGATCCGGCGTGGCGGCCATCCGCCGATCTCGATGCCATCGAGGCGGATCGATCCCCGGTCCGGGCGCAACTGCCCATTGAGCATGTTGAAGGTGGTGGACTTGCCGGCGCCGTTGGGGCCGATCAGGGCGAGCAGTTCGCCCGCCGCGAGCGCGAAGCGCACGCCATCGACGGCGCGCACGCCGCCGAAGGATTTCTCCAGGCCATCGACCGCCAGCAGGGTCATGAGGTAACCCCCCCGTGCTGCGCACTGCGGGGCTGTTCGCCTTGGGAGCGGCCCGGCGGCGCTCATCTCGGCGTGTCTCCCGCCGTGCGGCGCGTGTCGACGAGCCGGCGCAGGGAGCCGGCGATGCCGTGCGGAAACAGCAACACCAGCAGCAGGATCACGCCACCGAGCAGCGCATGCCAGTATTCCGTGCTGCGCC
>JBDHRZ010000308.1:0-4368 GCA_039807845.1 Rhodoferax sp. | reverse complement strand
TGGTCAAGGTCGCAGTCGAGCCCGATCACCCCGACTACGCCAAGTTGAAGGGCGTGCCGCCGAAAGGCAACCCGGGCGGCGGCAACTCCGGTGCTCCGGCACAGGCAGCCCCTGCCTACGCCGCGCCCACCCAACAGCGTGCACCGGTGACGGGAAAACCGTCCTGGGCTCAGTGAGGGGGGGTGAATGAAATGCTGGGTCTGCAAACGACAGGCCCGGGGATTCGGCCACACCGACAACCGTCACGGTGTCGGCAATCCCCGGCGTTATCCCATCGATTGGGTGTTCTGCTCGCAACGCTGCCAGAACGCGTTTCACTCGATGTATGGCAACTGGCTGCGGGTCAAGGAAGGTCGTGTCGACATCAAGGAGGTCGCCATGATCGATCCGTCTGATGTCGAACTGGCCGCGATGAAGACGTGCCTCAAGTCCTTCGGCGAGGCGGCGAACGAGATCGGCTTTGCCAAGCCGCTGGGCAACTACTCCGAAGCCGAGGCGCTGCAGGTGATCGACGCCATCATCACCTGCTGGACGGATGCGATGGTCGCGCACCACGAGGTGAGCAAGTACCCGCCGGTGCGCGGCATGACGCCCACGCCTGATCCCATGACGCTGAGTGCAGCAAATCCGTTCGCCGATATGGAGGATGACCTGCCTTGGGAAGAGCCGAAAGGAAGGAAGCCATGATCGACTTCAACTCCACATCGAGCATCTCGGGCCAGGTCACCGTCCTCGTCGACGCCGGGATGCAGCAGGCCCGTGCCCGCCAGCCCGAGCGCCAGTACCTCGGGGCATCCCGTCTCGGCGTGGCCTGCGAGCGCGCGCTGCAGTTCGAGTACGCCAAGGCACCTATCGACCACGGGCGCGATACCCCGGGCCGGATGCTGCGCATCTTCGAGCGTGGCCACGTCATGGAGGAGTGCATGGTCGCGTGGCTGCGGGACGCGGGCTTCGACCTGCGCGCCCACAAATCCGATGGCGAGCAATTCGGTTTCTCCGTGGCCGACGGCCGCCTGCAGGGCCACATCGACGGCGTCATCGTCGGTGGCCCGGAGGGCTTCGCCTATCCCGCGCTCTGGGAATGCAAATGCTTGGGCAACAAATCCTGGAGCGATCTGGAGAAAAGAGGGCTGGCCCTCTCCAAGCCCATCTACGCCGCGCAAGTGGCGATCTACCAAGCCTATCTCGAACTGCACGAGCACCCGGCGATCTTCACGGCCATCAACGCCGACACGATGGAGATCTACACCGAGGCCCTGCCCTTTGACGCAGCGCTGGCCCAGCGCATGTCGGATCGGGCGGCGAAGGTCATCACGGCCACCGAGGCAGGAGAACTGCTCCCGCGCGCCTTCAATGACTCGACCCACTTCGAATGCCGGATGTGCGCGTGGCAAGACCGCTGCTGGAGGACAACGACATGAACATCACACCCTTGAATCAGGTGCTCGGCGAGCAATTGATCGACGCGCGCCAAGCCGCGCTGATGTTCAACCTGCCGTCGTACTGGCTCTCGCAGGCCAAGGAACGCCAGCAGCGCCGCATTCCGCACTACCGCGTTGGCAAGCTCGTTCGCTTCAAGCCCAACGAACTGGAGGCGTGGATCGTCGCGCAGCAGGTATCCGGTGAGGAGGTCGTGGATGCTTGATTTCAACGACACGCCAACACCCCTTCCTCGCGACCTCGACGCCGAACGCGAAGCGATCCGTGCCGAACTGCTCGCCCGACTGCAGTCGGTGCTGACCACGCTGTTCCCCGCAGGCAAGAAACGGGGCGGCAAATTCCTCGTCGGCGACGTGCTTGGCAGTCCCGGAGACAGCCTGGAGATCGTGCTCGACGGCGACAAGGCGGGCTTGTGGACCGATCGCGCCACCGGCGACGGCGGTGACATCTTTGCGCTGATCGCCGCGCACCTGGGCCGCGATGCGCATGCCGACTTCCCACGTGTGCTCGACGCTGCGACCGAACTGGTTGGCCGCGCACCTGCGGCACCGGCACGCAAATCGAAATCGGTGCCACCCGTCGACGATCTCGGCCCGGCCACCGCGAAGTGGGATTACCTCGACACCTCCGGCAAGCTGATCGCCGTCGTCTACCGCTACGACCCGCCCGGCCGCAAGAAGGAATTCCGTCCGTGGGACGCGCGCCGCCGCAAGATGGCTCCGCCCGATCCGCGCCCGCTCTACAACCAGCCGGGCGTGACCGGGGCCGCACAAGTGGTCTTGGTCGAGGGCGAAAAATGCGCGCAGTCGTTGATCGACACCGGCATCGTCACCACTACGGCGATGCACGGTGCGAATGCGCCGGTCGAGAAGACCGACTGGTCGCCCCTTGCTGGCAAGGTCGTTCTGATCTGGCCCGACCGCGACAAGCCGGGTTGGGAGTACGCGACGCAGGCAGCGCAGGCCATCCTGTCGGCGGGCGCAAAGACCTGTCACATCCTGTACCCGCCCGAGGAAGCGAAGGATGGCTGGGATGCGGCGGACGCCGTGGCCGAGGGTTTCGACGTTGCGGCCTTTCTCACCCACGGCCCCCGCCTCCAGATGCACGACATCGACGAGGATGCCGAACCGGTCGTCAGCAGCGACGAATCCGTGTGGGGTACCGAGGATGCATTGGCGCTGGCCTTTACCCGGCGCTACCACCGCGACTGGCGCTACGTCGCCGCATGGGGCCGCTGGCTGGTGTGGGATGGCCACCGCTGGCGCACCGAGGACACGCTGGCAGCCACCGACCTGACCCGAAGCGTTTGCCGTCACGCCGCTGTCCACGCCGACAACCCGAAGGTCGCCGCCAAGCTGGCCACCTCCGGCACGGTCGGCGGCGTGGAACGGCTGGCGCGCGCGGATCGCAGACACGCGGCCACTACGTCCGAATGGGATGCCGACCCGTGGCTGCTCAACACGCCCGGTGGCGTGGTCGATCTCAAGACCGGCAGGCAGCGCCCCCACGACAGGGCCGACCGAATGACCAAGATCACCACGGCCACGCCGGGAGGCGAATGCCCGACCTGGCGGCAGTTCCTCGTCGAGATCACCGGCGGCGATGCCGAGCTGCAGGCCTACCTGCAACGGATGTCCGGCTACACGCTCACCGGCTCGACGCAGGAGCATGCGTTGTTCTTCCTGTACGGCACGGGCGCGAACGGCAAGTCGGTGTTCGTCAACACGCTGGCCACGATCCTTGGCGACTACGCGACCAACGCGCCGATGGACACCTTCATGGAAACGCGCACCGACCGGCACCCGACCGACATGGCAGGCCTGCGCGGTGCACGCTTCGTGTCCGCCATCGAGACGGAGCAAGGGC
The DNA here is from genome assembly GCA_039807845.1 of Rhodoferax sp. Taxonomy (GTDB): domain Bacteria; phylum Pseudomonadota; class Gammaproteobacteria; order Burkholderiales; family Burkholderiaceae_C; genus CAISIP01. Next base: position 1,062 of record JBDHRZ010000308.1, on the reverse strand, counting down.
GGCGCTGGGCCGAATCCAAGGTCAAGAATCTCACCGGTGGCGACAAGATCTCCGCGCGCTTCATGCGGCAGGACTTCTTCGAGTTCTTCCCGCAGTTCAAGCTCGTCGTGGCGGGCAACCACAAGCCGGCCATTCGCAACATCGACGAGGCGATGAAACGGCGGCTGCACTTGATCCCGTTCACCATTACCGTGCCGCCCGAACGCCGTGACAAGCATCTGCAGCAGAAGCTGCTGGCCGAACGCGACGGCGTCTTGGCATGGGCGGTACAGGGCTGTCTGGACTGGCAGCGTCTGGGTCGGCTCGATCCACCGCAGCAGGTGCTCGAAGCGACCGAGGAGTATTTCGAGGCCGAGGACGCGCTGGGCCGCTGGCTCGACGAACGCTGCGTGTGCGAGGTCAACGCCAAGTCGCTGACCGCCGAGCTGTTCAACGACTGGAAGCAATGGGCGGACTCCGCGGGCGAGTTCATCGGCTCGCAGAAACGGTTCTCCGATCTGCTCATCACCCGTGGTGTCGAGAAGTGGCGCAACACGACGGGCCTGCGTGGTTTTCGTGGCGTGGGCCTCAAACACCCGCCCACGCCCACCTACACCCCATACACCGACAACTGACCGCCATGCCGACACACACGACTGACGGATTTGACGGTCTACGTCGTAACTCCTCCCGCGCGTGTGCGCGTGCGCACACCCCATGGAAGTTTCGATGTGATCCGTCCGATGCGTCAGTCCGAACCGAAACAAGGACTTCAACCATGATGACGACCATCCTCGCCCTCGACTTGGGCACCACCACCGGCTGGGCGCTGCGCGGCAGCGACGGCAGTGTCACCAGCGGCAGCGAGAGCTTCCGCCCGCAACGCTTCGAAGGCGGCGGCATGCGATTCCTGCGTTTCAAGCGCTGGCTCACGGAACTGAAGGCCGTGGCCGACGGCATCGACGCGCTGCACTTCGAGGAGGTTCGGCGTCACGTCTCGACCGATGCGGCGCATGCCTACGGAGGTTTCCTCGCCACGCTCACCGCGTGGTGCGAGCACCACCAGATTCCATACCAGGGCGT
>JBDHRZ010000307.1:0-4369 GCA_039807845.1 Rhodoferax sp. | reverse complement strand
CGGGATGTAGGGCAGCGTCAGCAGGTCGCCGGTGACGTGGGTTGCCGTCGCGGGCAGGGCGAACAGGTTCGGGATGCGGCCATTGAAGACGGGCGGGGTTGCCGCCGTGTCCGGCCGCGCAACGCCCGGCACGCGGGCCGGCTCGAACCGGTTGCGGGCCAGCAACGAGACCAGCGTCACCCCATCCGCGCGGATCTGGTACGGAGCGCCGACCCGGTACAGTGAGATTGCGGCACTCGTGGTCCCGGTGCAGGGCGAGCTGTCGACCACGTAGCGCAGCGCGACCTGTTCGTTGCGCCAGCGCGCCGGCAGTTGGTCGGGCAATGCGACGACGCGGTCTTCCAGCACCACGCCGGCGCGGCTGACGATCCGCCGCGCCTGCGCGATCGGTTGTGCCGTTGTGCAGGCTTCACCGACGCGTCCAGCCGTTGCAGCTGCCGGTACTTGTGCAATGGCCGGCCGGCAGATGACCAGCAACAGCCCTGCGAGCAGCGCCAGCCAGGCGCGAATCAGAACTGCGCCTGCATGCGCCGACGACGTGGCGGCGCGGTTCGCCGTGCATCCATGCGGCCAGGTGCGCTGGATGCCGCCGGCCACGCGGTCGTCCCGTTGCGCCACTTACAGCGCGAAGATCTTGCCCGGGTTCATGATGCCGTCCGGATCCAGCGCGCGCTTGATCGTGCGCATCATGTCCACCGCCTCCTCGCCGGCTTCGTCGACCAGGAACCCCATCTTGTGCAGCCCGACCCCGTGTTCGCCGCTGCAGGTCCCCTCCAGGCGCAGCGCGCGTGCGACGAGTTGCTGGTTGAGTTGCTCGGCGATAATCCGTTCCTGCGGCTGGTCCGGGTCGAGCAGATAGCCGAAGTGGAAATTGCCGTCGCCCACGTGCCCGACCAGGAAATAGGGGATGCCCGATGCCTCGGCTTCGGCCACCGAATCGAGCAGGCAGTCGGCCAGCCGGGAGATCGGCACGCAGGTGTCGGTGGAGATCACCTTGCAGCCCGGGCGTGACTGCACGGCGGCGAAATAGGCGTTGTGCCGTGCCGTCCACAACCGCGTGCGCTCCTCCGGCGTGCTCGCCCACGCGAAGGCGTTGCCGCCGTGTTCGCTGGCGATCTGCTGCACCAGTTCGGCCTGCTCCCGCACGCTGGCAGGAGAACCGTGGAACTCCATCAGCAGCATCGGTTCCTCGCGCAGACCGAGTCGGTCATGCTGGTTGACCATGCGCACCGTGTGGCGGTCGATCAGCTCGACGCGCGCGATCGGCACGCCGAGCTGGATCACCGCGATCGTGGTGCGCACCGCCGCCTCGATGCTCGGGAACGAGCACACCGCCGCCGACACCGCCTCGGGCAGAGGGTAGATGCGCAGCGTGATCTCGGTGATCACGCCCAGCGTGCCTTCGCTGCCCACCAGCAGCCGTGTCAGGTCGTAGCCGGCGGAGGACTTGCGGGCGCGGCTGCCGGTGCGGATCACGCGCCCGTCGGCGGTGACCACCTCCAGCGCGAGCACGTTTTCGCGCATCGTGCCGTAGCGCACCGCGTTGGTGCCGCTCGCGCGGGTCGCGCACATGCCGCCGATCGACGCGTCGGCACCGGGATCGATCGGGAAGAACAGTCCGCTGCTGCGCAGCGCCTCGTTGAGTTGCTTGCGCGTCACGCCCGGCTGCACGGTGACGGTGAGATCCTCGGCATGCAGCGCGAGCAGCTGGTTCATGCGCCCCAGGTCGATGCTGATGCCGCCCTGCACCGCCAGCAGGTGCCCCTCCAGCGAAGACCCGACGCCAAACGGGATCACGGGCACCTTGTACTGTGCGGCCAGGCTCACCACCTGGGCCACTTCGGCGCTGGACTCGACGAACACCACGGCGGCCGGCGGCGGCACGTCGAACGACGACTCGTCGCGCCCGTGCTGCTGGCGCACCGCCAGAGCGACCGAGCAGCGCTCGCCAAAGCGCGCACGCAGCGCATCGATCAATGCCGCCGGGACCGGACGCTGCGCGACTTGGGGCAACAGGTGGTGCGTGTTCGCGGGTGCATTCATGGGCATCTCCAGATCCTGCGGGCAAGTGTACGCCGGCCCATGCGGCGCGCCGCCGACGGTACCTCGGCAGTCGCCAGTCAGGCACGATAATGCGGCGGCGCGATGCGCAGGCCGGTGTGGTACCCGGCAGGTCTCAGCGCGCGCGGCCCCACCGGTTTGCGGCGCCGGTGGCCTCCAGGCTCTGATGGCCTGCCATGAGTACCAGACAGTGCGAAACACTGCACCAGCAGCCCAGGGAAGCGCCATGCGCGTAGCAGTCCTCGAAGATGACGCCGACCACGCCGCGCTGCTGACGCAGGCGCTGCAAGGCGGCGGGCATGGTGTGGCGGTGTACCCGACCGCGGCGCGGTTGCTGCAGGCGCTGGCGCGCGAGACTTTCGACGTGCTCGTGCTCGACTGGATGCTGCCCGACATGAGCGGCCTGGACGTGCTGCAGCGGCTGCGTGCGCTGGAGCAACGCGCGCCGGTGCTGTTCGTCACCAGCCGCGACGCCGAGGCCGACATCGTGCAGGCCCTCTCGCATGGTGCCGACGATTACCTGGTCAAGCCGCCACGCCCGGGCGAACTGCTGGCGCGCGTGCAGGCGCTCGCGCGCCGCGCCAGTGGCGCCAGCCCCGACGCGGTGTTCACGATGGGCCGCTACGCATTCGATCCGTCTCGCGCCCAGGTGCGGCTGCAGGATGAGGTGCTGGCGCTCACGCAGCGCCAGTTCGCTCTGGCGCTGGTGCTGTTTCGCAATCCCGGACGGCTGTTGTCGCGGCAATACCTGCTGGAGACGGTGTGGGGTCTGAACGCGACGGTGCAGACGCGCACGCTCGACATCCACGTCAGCCAGTTGCGCACGGCGCTGCGCCTGAGCGACAACGGCTGGCGCATCCATTCCATCTACGCGCATGGGTATCGGCTTGAAACACTGGGTTGATCGGGCGCGCGCGAGCGCCTGCCTTTGGTTGTTGCCGGCCTGCGTGCTGGCCACCGAGGCACAGCAGACGCTGGACCTGCGCGTAGCGCCGGGGGACACCTTGATCGGCATCGGCCAGCGCTACCTGGAGCCGCCGGCGCGCTGGCGCGAACTCGCCCGACTCAACCGCGTGCGCAATCCGCGCCATCTGCAACCCGGCACGGTGCTGCGCATCCCGCTGGACTGGTTGCGCTGGAGCCCGCTCGATGCCGAGGTGGTGCACGTGCACGGCGCGGTGCAGGGCGATCGCGGGCCGCTGGCCGCGGGCATGCGGCTGGCGCAGGGGGCGCGTTGGGACACCGGCGCCGACGGCCTCCTCACGCTGCGCTTGCCCGATGGCAGCCTGGTGCGGTTCGCGCCGCAGACCCGGGCCGGACTGGGTGTTGCGCGCCAGGCGCCGCTGGGTGGCGTGCGTGCCACCCGCATCGAGCTCGACCAGGGCGGGGTCGAAGCGACCGTACAACCGCAGGACGCACCCGCAGGCCGTTTCGAGGTGAAGACGCCGCGCGTCGTGACGGCGGTGCGCGGTACCCGTTTTCGGGTCGCGCAGGATGCACAGGCGAGCCGCCACGAGGTGCTCGAAGGGTCCGTCACGGCCCAGGGGGCGGGACCGGCCGTGGCGGAAATCGCCAGCGGCTCCGGTCTGCGGGCGCAGGACGGGCAGTTGGGCGCGATCGTGCCGTTGCTGCCCGCGCCCGATCTGTCGACCATTCCCGCGCTGCTCGAGCGCAGCACGCAGCAGTTGCAGGTGGCCCCGCTCGCCGGGGCTGCCGGCTGGCGCTGGCAGGTGGCTGCCGATGGGGAATTCGTCCAGCCGTTGCGTGACGCCGGTACGCGCGCGCCGCAATGGTTGCTGGCGGGCTTGCCCGACGGGAACTATTTCCTGCGCGTGCGCGCCGCCGATGCGCAGGGGCTCGAAGGCCAGGACGCGCAGCTCGCCTTCGTGCTGCGGGCGCGGCCCGAGCCGCCGATGCTGCTTGCTCCGCGCGCTGGTGCCAGCGTGTCCGGTGTGATACCGCTGGCCTGGACACGGGCCGACGGCGCTGCCCGCTACCACCTGCAGGTGGCGCGCGATGCTGCGTTTACCGATCTCGTGCGCGACCAGCCGGGTATCGTGGCCGAGCGCATCACGCTGGAGCCGGCGCTGGCGGCGGGCAGTTATCACTGGCGGCTCGCCAGTCAGCGCCCGGATGGCAGCGACGGGCCGTTCGGCGACCCGGCAGGTTTTCGCGTGCTCGAACCCTCGCAGATGCAGGCGCCGCAACGCGACGCGGCCGGGTGGCAGCTGAGCTGGTCCGGACCGGCCGGAATGCAGCACCAGGTCCAGCTCGCGACCACGGACGACTTTTCTGCGCCCTTGCTCGA
>JBDHRZ010000306.1:0-4372 GCA_039807845.1 Rhodoferax sp. | reverse complement strand
CAGGTCGTGATCGACCCGCTGGATGGCCAGTCGCTGAGCCGCGAGCAACTCGCCGAGCGGCTCGAACCGTACCGGCGTCGCAGCGGTCTGGTCGCCGCGTTCGACCTGCCGCTGGCGCTGTACCTGCAGCCGGCGCCGCCGCGCGAGATCGTCGCGCGGATGCTGCGCAATCTCAAGGAGATCCACCGCGCACAGCAGGACTGGGCGCGCCTGGTCGCGGTGCAGGACCGCCTGGTCGTGTTGCTGCCGCAGGCCTGGGAGGAGTACCGCGATCGCGGGCTGGCCCAGGCCGAACTCGGCCGCGCGAGTGCTGCGCTGCGCGATCTGGAAACCTACCTCGCCAACGTCGAGCAGGGCCTGGACGTCGACGAGATCGCGCAGCGCGTGGCGCGCTTGCGCCGCATGCCCAGTGGCTGAGCGCCCCTCCAGCCCTGGTTGCACCAGGCCCTCCGAGGGAAAGTGAGGAAACGAGGGAGCGGCCTTGCGCTTCCTCCTGTGCCTGTGATCATCGCAATCGCGCCCGCATGCTCGTGAGCGCGCGTCGCGGTGAAGTCGCAACGCTCAGAGCCTGTGAAGACATGAATCGCGGGCACGATTCATGTCTTCACAGGCTCTCAACGGATCTCGACCCGTGCGCCGCCCGCCAGCGGCGCCACCTCCCCGATCACGTGCACGGTCTCGCCATGCTCGCGCAGGGTCCGGGCGGTGGCCTCGACGTGGGCGGGGTCGATCACGATCACCATGCCGATGCCGTTGTTGAAGGTGCGGTTCATCTCGTGCTCGTCGATGCCGCTGGTCTGCTGCAGCCAGGCAAACAGTTCCGAGCGCGGCCAGCGCTCGCGCTGCAGGTGTACCGCAGTACCTTCGGGCAGCACGCGCGGGATGTTCTCCAGCAGGCCGCCACCGGTGATGTGGGCCAGCGCCTTGATCGGGTGCAGGGCCAGCGCGGCGAGCACCGGCTTGACGTACAGGCGCGTTGGTGCCAACAGCGCCTGGCGAAACGGCTGGCCGTCGAGCTGTGCCGGCAGGCGCGATTCGTCGCGTGCGGCGCCGCCGCCGGCGGCGCGCTCGATGCACTTGCGCACCAGGCTGAAGCCGTTGGAGTGCACGCCGCTGCTGGCCAGTCCGAGCACCACGTCGCCGGGTCGGATCTCCCTGCCGGTGAGGATCTTCGACTTCTCCACCGCTCCGACGGCAAAGCCGGCCAGGTCGTATTCGCCCGGCGGGTACATGCCAGGCATTTCGGCGGTCTCGCCGCCGATCAATGCGCAGCCCGAGAGTTCGCAACCGCGCGCGATGCCGCCGACCACGGCCGCCGCGGTGTCCACGTCGAGCCGGCCGCAGGCGAAATAGTCGAGGAAGAACAGGGGTTCGGCGCCTTGCACCAGCACGTCATTGACACTCATCGCCACCAGGTCGATGCCCACGGTGTCGTGCATGTTCCACTCGAACGCGAGTCGCAGCTTGGTGCCCACGCCGTCGGTGCCGCTCACCAGCACCGGCTCGCGGTAGCGTTTGGGGACTTCGAACAAGGCGCCGAAGCCACCGATGCCCGCCAGCACGCCTTCGCGCATCGTGCGGCGCGCCATCGGTTTGATGCGCTCGACCAGCGCGTCGCCGGCGTCGATGTCGACACCGGCTTGCTTGTACGTCAGGGCGGAATTGGGGTTGGCAGTGGTCATGTCCTCGGAGCCTGTGGGGAGGGGGGCGCACCCGTGCCGGGGGAGATCGGATCTGCACGTCCGGGCAAACCGGTGTGGCAGCGCACTTGCCCGCAGGCGGGGCGCACGACCGACCCCGATAGAATTTGCCCGAATTCTACGGGTTGACTCCCGCTCGTCTGCATGCATTTCACCGCAACCCAGAAATCGGCCGCCGCGTGGGGCGCGATCGCTGCGTTCGTCGTCTTCGTCCTGTGGTTGCTGGCGCCGGTGCTGACGCCCTTCGTCGTGGCCGCGGTGTTCGCCTACGCGCTGGCGCCGCTGGTCGACCGGCTCGACCGCCAGCACGGCGGCAGGCTGCCGCGCGTGCTGGCCGTGCTGCTGGTGCAGGCCGCCCTGTTCATCGTGCTGCTGGGCGTGGCGCTGCTGATCGTCCCGATCCTGGCCAAGGAGTTGCCGCTGCTGCGCGCGCAGGTGCCGGTGCTGTTCGACCGGCTCAACGCGGCGCTTGCGCCGCTGCTCGATCGCGTGGGCGTATCGTTCACGCTCGACGTGGCCAGCATCAAGCAGTTCGTGCTGACCTACCTCGATGCAAATTTCGAGGATGCCTTCGGCTCCATGATGGCATCGCTCAAGCTCGGCGGCAGCGTCGCCTTCGCCTTGCTCGGCAACGCGGTGCTGGTCCCGGTGGCCCTGTTCTACCTGCTGATGGACTGGCACCGCTTCGTTGCCTCGATCGTGGATCTGGTGCCGCCGCGCCTGCGTGCGGCGGTGGACGGCTTCCTTGCCGAATCGGACCAGGTGCTGGGCCAGTACCTGCGCGGGCAGTTGCTCGTGATGCTGATCCTGGCCTTGTTCTACAGCGTCGGTCTGGCCCTGTTCGGACTCGACCTGGCGCTGCCGATCGGTGTCTTCACCGGCCTGGCGGTGTTCGTGCCGTACCTGGGCTTCGGCCTGGGCCTGGTGCTGGCGACGCTGGCCGGCATCCTCGAGTTTTCTGCCGGCCCGGGACCGGCCAGGGCGGTACTGATGGTCGGCGTGGTCTACGGCCTCGGGCAATTGATCGAGAGCATGTACCTGACACCGCGCCTGCTGGGCGAGCGGATCGGCCTGCATCCGCTGGTGGTGATCTTTGCCTTGCTCGCCTTCGGGCAGTTGCTGGGCTTCGTCGGGGTGCTGATCGCGCTGCCGGCGAGCGCCGTTCTGCTGGTGGCGATCCGCCGGGCGTTCCGGACCTATCGAGACAGCGGCCTGTACATGGGTTCCGGGCCGGCATGAAGCAGATGACGCTCGACATCGGCCTGGCGAGCGGGCCGACCCTGGAGAATTACGTTCCCGGGCCGAACCGCAACGCGTGGGAACACCTGCGCCTGTGGCTGGGCCACGCCGGGGCCGGCAGCCTGCGCTCGCCCGTGCCGAGCTATCTCTGGGGCCCGGCGGGCAGCGGCAAGACGCATCTGCTGGAGGGTTTGCGCGCGGCCTTGCGCGAGCAGGGGCAGGCGGTGGGCTGGCTCGATCCGTCGGTCGTTGAACCGCCCCCCTTCTCGGAGTCGTGGGCCGCGGTGCTGCTGGACGATGTGCACCGGTTCAACGCCGTGCAGCAGCAGACGGCATTCAACTGGTTCGTGCACGCACAGACGCTGCAGCGTGCCGTGATCGGCGCGGGAGACCGGCCGCCGGCCGGCCTTGCGTTGCGCGAGGACCTGCGCACGCGACTGGGCTGGGGCCACGTGTTTGCGCTCGGCGTGCTCAGCGAACCGGAGCGGCGCGCCGTGCTGCGCCAGGCCGCCGATGCGCGCGGCGTGTTCCTCGGCGACGAGGTGATGGATTTCATGCTGACACGTTTCAGCCGCGACCTGCCCAGCCTGCTGGAACTGCTGGACCTGCTCGATGCCTATGCCATGCGGACCAAGCGCGCCATCACCGTGCCGATGATCCGCGCCATGATGGAAGAATCCTGAATGCCCAGTGCATTGCAGCGCGCCGCCGATGCGGCCCCTGCCCGGACCCGGGTGACCTTGTTCGATCTCGACCACACCTTGCTGCCGATCGATTCCGACCATGCCTGGGGGGTGTTCACCACCACCATCGGCTGGACCGACCCGGAGGCGTTCACGCGGCGCAACGAGGAGTTCTTCGCGCAGTACCAGGCCGGCACGCTCGACATCCACGACTACGTGCGCTTTGCCACCGAGGCGTTGCGCGAGCGCGGTGCCGCCGCCTCGCACGCGGCGCATGCGCGGTTCATGGAGCAGGTCGTGCGGCCGGCCATCCGCGACGAGGCGCTGGCACTGGTGCGCATGCACCAGCAGCGCGGCGACCAGGTGGCGATCATCACCGCGACCAATGCCTTCGTCACGCGGCCGATCGCCGACGCCTTCGGCGTGACGGAGTTGATCGCGGTGGACCTCGTGTGCGACGATGCGCCCGGCGGCAGTGGCTGGATCACCGGCGCGATCGCCGGCATCCCGTCCGCGCGCGAGGGCAAGGTGCTGCGCTTCGAACAATGGCTGCGCGCGCGCGCCCTCGAGCGCTCCGACGTGGCCGTCACCTTCTATTCCGACTCCGTGAACGACCTGCCGCTGCTCGAGCGCGTCGACGAGCCCGTGGCCACCAACCCGGATGCACGCCTGCGCGCCATCGCCCGTGCGCGCGGCTGGCGCATCCTCGACCTGTTTGCCACCACACCATGATCAAGACCTTCATCGACA
>JBDHRZ010000305.1:0-4395 GCA_039807845.1 Rhodoferax sp. | reverse complement strand
GGCAGCAGATGGCCGAACACGATGCGCGCATCGGGCAAGCCCTGCACCCTGGCCGCCTGCAGGAAGTCGCTCGCCTTGGTGGACAGCGTCTCGGCCCGGGCGATGCGGGCGTACGGCGGCCAGGCCGTGATGGCGATCGCGATCACGGCGTTGACCAGTCCCGGCCCGAGCACCGCCACCAGTGCCAGCGCCAGCACCAGGCGCGGAAACGCCATGAAGATGTCGGTCGTGCGCATCAGCAGCGTGTTGACCCAGCCGCCGAAGTAACCGGCGCTGATGCCGATCGCCAGGCCGAGCGGCGCCGACAGCAGTGCCACCAGCGACACGATCAGCAGCGTGGGCTGGGTGCCGTAGATCACCCGGCTGAGCAGGTCGCGGCCGAGTTGGTCGGTGCCGAGCCAGTGACCCGGTCCCGGCGGCAGCAGGCGCCGGCCGATGTCCTGCGCGTTCGGGTCGGCAGGCGCCAGCCAGGGGGCCAGCAGGGCACCCAGCAGGATCAGGGCCAGGATCGCGAGCCCGAACAGCATCGCCGGACTGCGCAGCGTGCGCAGCCAGACCCGGTACCAGCGCCCGGCGCGCGCCTGCCAGGCCGAGGCCGGTGTTTCCGTCAGCAGCCAGTCGCGGGTCATGTGCGCGCCCTCGGGTCGGCCAGGTGGGCAATCAGGTCGGTCAGGCTGTTGAGCAGCACGAAACACACACCGATCAGCAGGGTGCCGCCCAGCACCGCGGCGGAGTCGGCACTGAACAGCGCACTCGTGATATAGCTGCCCAGCCCGGGCCAGGAGAACACGGTCTCGGTCAGCACTGCGCCTTCGAGCAACACGGCGTAGGACAACGAGATCACGGTGAACAGGGGCGCGGCCACGTTGGGCAGCACATGGAACACCAGCAGGCGGAACTCGGAGGCGCCCTTCACGCGGGCGGCCAGCACGTATTCCTTGCCCAGTTCCTCGAGGAAGAAGGCACGCGTCATGCGCGAGATGTAGGCGAGCGAAAAATAGCCCAGCAGCACTCCGGGCAGCGCCAGATGCGCCAGCGCATTGCGCAGCGCTTCCATGTTGCCGGCACGCCAGGCGTCGATCAGCACGAAATTGCTCCAGGCCGTGAGCGTGTACTGGTAGACGTCATCCAGGCGCCCGGGGCCCGCCACCCAGCCCAGCCGGGCGTAGAACACCAGCAGGCCGACCAGCCCGAGCCAGAACACAGGAACGGAGTAGCCGAACAGGCTGACCACGCGCAGCAACTGGTCGATCCACTGGTTGTGCCGGTGCGCCGCCAGGATGCCCAGTGGCACGCCGAACAGCACGCCGAGCAGGATGCCGAAGGTCGCCAGTTCGATCGTGGCGGGGAAGTACAGCGCGAGATCCTGCAGCACCGGGCGCCCGGTCGAGGTCGAACTGCCCAGATCGCCATGCCCGACGCGCCACACGTAGCGGCCGAACTGCTCGGGCAGCGAGCGGTCCAGGCCGAGCGCCACCTTCGCGGCCTGGTACGCCTCGGGCGTGGCGCGGTCGCCCACGACCTTGAGCACCGGATCGATCGGCGACGCCTTGCCGATCAGGAACGTGACCAGCATCAGCGCGACGAGCATCAGCACGAAGGTCGCCGCCGCGCGCAGCAGCTCGCGCAGGAACTGCCGGATCGGCATGGCAGACTTATCGATGCAGCAGTGGAGTCTGCGCGAGACGGTGCACCCGGTGCGTGGCCTACTTGGTCACGCCTTCGTACTTGATCAGGTCAGCGACCGAACCCTGCACGTAGCCCTTCACGTTGTTGCGAAACGCCACCTGGCTTTGCTCCTGGAAGGTCAGGATGATGGGCGACTTCGCCTGCACTTCCTGCTGCAGGCTCTGGTAGAGCGAAGCACGCCGCGTCGGGTTGCCTTCCTTGAGCGCGTCCATGGTCTTGGCCGACAGTTCGGGCACCAGCCAGGCATTGCGCCAGGTGGTGGTGCTCTGGTAGGCACCGTCGCTGTTGTCGACGTTGTAGGCGAAAGCCTTGGCGTTGGAATGCGGGTCGAAGAAGTCCGGCCCCCAGTACAGCAGCATCGCCTGGTGCTGGCGCGCGCGGTAGCGGGTGATCACCTGTGCCGCCGTGCCGGGCAGCAGGTTGAGCTTGATGCCAGCCTTGGCCATGGTGCCCTGCATGGACTGCGCCATGTCCATGAAACGCGGCGCGTTGATCAGGTCCATGTCGATTTCCAGGTTCGTGATGCCGGCCTGGGTCAGGATCGACTTGGCACGCTCCGGATCGAGCTTGTAGGGCGTGGTCGTCAGGGCGCCGGCGAAGCCTACCGGCAGGAAGGCCTGGTGCACGCGCATCTGGCCGCGCAGCAACTGCCTGGAAATGCCTTCGTAGTCGACCAGCCAGCGCAGGGCCTCCCACACCGCCGGGTTGCGCAGTTTCTCGGACTTCTGGTTCAGGCTGACGAAATGCACCGCGGCCTGCGGATAGTCCTCCACGCGCACGTCGTTACGGCTGCGCAGCGCGGTGACCTGGTCCGGGCCGAGGTCGCGCGCGATGTCCGCATCCCCCTGCTCGATCAGCAGACGCTGCGTGGCGGGCTCCGTCACGTTGCGAAACAGCACCCCGTTGAGCTTGGGCGCGACGACGGCGCGCTTGTTGATCTCGAGCATCAGCACTTCCTTGGGCTTGAAGAGCTTGAGCGTGAACGGGCCGCTGCCGGCCGAGTTGCGGTTGAGCCAGCCATTGCCCAGGTCGCCGGCCTGCTCGTTCGCCATCGCCGTCTTCTCGTCGACGATGTTGCCGGGTCGCGCCGCCAGCACGTTGAGCACATAGGCGGGACCGAACACGCCCGTCCAGGCCACCGACACGTTGCCATTGGGCAGCTTGGTCACCATCTGGCCGATGTTCTCGTTCGTCCAGCCCAGTTGCGCCAGGATGAAGGCCGGCGCCTTGTTGAGCTTGATCACGCGGCGGAACGAAAAGATCACGTCCTCGGCGCGCACCGGATTGCCGCTGGCGAAGACCGCATTCGGGCGCAGGGTGAATTCGATGCTCTTGCCGTCGGCCGCGACCTTCCAGGCCGAGGCCACCCCGGCCACCACCTTGGAGGGCTCGCGCGCGTCGTACTGCACCAGCCCTTCGTAGATGTTGGACACCACCTCGCCGCTGGAGAATTCGAACGCCTGGGCCGGATCGAGGGCCACGATGTCCTCGATGTTCTTGGCCACGACGAGCGTGTCCTTGGGCGTGGCCGCCAGGGCACCGAGGCTGATGAGCGCGCCCAGCAGGGCGACAAGGGGTTTGCGTTGCATGATGTGTCTTTCAGGTGGATCGAACGGTTGACCGGGTTGGCTCCAGGGAATCCTCGTAGGCCGTGAACGCGGCCACCGCCAACGTGGCGGCCTCGCGGCAGGCCGGCAGCACGTCGCCGCCATAGGCACCTTCGCGGTCGAGCAGGTTCAGCGTGCCGAGCCGGCGGCCGGCGTGGCTCACCGGTATGTTGATGACCGCGCCGAAGCCCTGCGCCACGATCGTCTCCAGGTTGTGGAAGTGCGGGCCGAACTCGGCCGGCCGGTTCGCGACGAAACACTCCCCACGCTGCATCTGGCGCGTCCACTCCGTCTGGTCGACCGCGCTGCGGCCCCCGACCGGATAGTGCTGCGGCAGAGAGCTGTAGATGCGCTCCACTTCCTGGCCGCCGGCGAGGTTGCGCGAGACCGTGAACAGGGTATGGCCGACGCGCGCGCGCAGGAACGCGCTGACCTGGTCGAACGTTGCCTCGTGGGCGGGGTTGGCTGCTGTCATGGATTCTCCGTTCCGGGGAGCGCACCACGCTCGGGCAGGGTACCCACCGGCGACCCATGCTCGGCGAGATCCTGGCCGAGGGCACCCGGCCCCTCGTCCGGGCCGAACAGGGGCACGGTGCCGACCCAGAGCACCGACGCATCGGTGGCATACGGGTTGTCCCAGCCGTGCGGCGTGCTCGAAGGCAGGTGCACCGAGTCGCCCGCCTCCAGGTGGATCTTGCGCCCACCCATGGTGAAGCGCAGCGCACCGCGCAGCACGAACACCAGTTCCTCCCCGCCATGCGTGACCGGGGTGGACTTGTGCTGCGCCGGGACGGTGACCAGCAGGGCACTGATGGTACTGCCCGGGAACTGGCCGCTGATGCGGTCGAACCGCATGCCACCCTTGTCGAGCTGGAACGGCGTGCGGCCGCTCCTGGGGAAGTGATGCCCGCCGGCCTCCGGCACCTGCAGGAAATACGCCAGCGGCAAGCCGAGCACTTCGCCGATGCGCATCAGCGCGGTGATCGAAGGCGAGGCCAGGTTGCGCTCGAGCAGCGAAATGTAGCCAATGCTCAACTCGCTGCCCCTGGCCACCTCGACGATGCTCAGCCCGAGCTGGCGGCGACGCGAACGCAGCGCA
>JBDHRZ010000304.1:0-4399 GCA_039807845.1 Rhodoferax sp. | reverse complement strand
GCGAGAGCTCGCGCAGGCGCACGTATGGTTGCTCGGCGCGGTCGACCTGTGCCACGTCGAGCGCCAGCGACACCTCGCGTACCGCCGCCTGCTGCGGGTCCTCGGCCAGCGCGGCCTGGGTGTCGAAACCCAGGCTGAGCACCGGCGGCAATCCGGCACCGGCCGCTGGCAGCACCATGCGCCCGGGCAAGGCACCCGGCAAGAAACCGAGCCGGGCCGCATGCTGCTGCACATAGCCCGGGCTCCAGGCCGCGTTGCGCGCGCGCAAGGTGAAATACAGCTGGGCGTCGTGATGGCTGGCGAACTGGTCGAGTTCGCGTGCGCGCGCCACCGCTTCGATCATGTCCGGGAAATCCGGCATGCCGCCGATGGCATCGCAGAAGGCCTGTGTCTTGGCGACGAATTCGGAGAACTCGATCTCGTTCAAGGCGCCGGAGCGGTTCGCCAACTGGATGCCCGCCTGGAAGGCTTCGTAGTGCTGTCCGGCTGCCGGCGTTTCCCATTGCCGGCTGTGCGCATTCAGCCCTTCCACCGCAAACGGCTTGCTGCCCACCCGCCGGGTGACGGGTGAGGCCGCCAGCGCGGCCTCGCCGCGCACCTCGGTTTCCAGCGCGATCGGGGTGATCACGTCGATCAGCGCATCCAGGCCCGGGCGCTTCTCCGCCAGCACCTGCGGGATCGTGGAGGGGCCGAAATCATCCTGCTCCAGGCTTGGCTCGATTGCCGAGGGGATCGAGGCTGGCGCCGCATCCTCCCCCGAGGGCTGTCGCGGCGCGACCTTGCGCGCGGACCAGGCGCCGTGCGCCACCACCGCCGCGAGCAACAGGCCGCCGGCAATCGAGAGCCCGATCTGCAGGTTGCTCATGGAATGGTGCGCCGTCTCTGGCCGGCAGTGGCGGGCGTCGGGGCGGGGCAATGGCGCAACTCCGGGTCCTCCCTGAGTCTGTGGAGATGTGAATCGCAGGCGTAATGCATAGGTACACCGGCTCAGGCCGGCTGGGCCATCGAAACCGCCGCGTCCATGTCGACGGCCACGATGCGCGAGACGCCCTGCTCCTGCATCGTCACCCCGATCAGTTGCCGAGCCATTTCCATGGCGATCTTGTTGTGGCTGATGAACAGGAACTGGGTTTCGCGGCTCATGCGCGTCACGAGTTTCGCGTAGCGTTCCGTGTTGGCATCGTCCAGCGGGGCGTCGACCTCGTCGAGCAGGCAGAACGGCGCCGGGTTCAGCTGGAAGATGGCAAACACCAGCGCGATCGCCGTCAAGGCTTTCTCGCCGCCCGAGAGCAGGTGGATGGTCTGGTTCTTCTTGCCCGGCGGTTGGGCGAATACCTGCACCCCGGAGTCGAGGATTTCCTCCCCGGTGATGACCAGCCGGGCGTTGCCGCCACCGAACAGCTCCGGGAACATCTGGCCGAAATGCCCGTTCACGGTGTCGAAGGTGCCCGAGAGCAATTGGCGCGTCTCGGCGTCGATCTTGCGGATCGCATCCTCCAGGGTCGAGATCGCCTCCTGGAGGTCGGCCGACTGCGCATCGAGGAACTGCTTGCGCTCGCGCGCCAAGCCCAGCTCCTCGAGGGCTGCCAGGTTCACGGCACCCAGGGCCGCGATCTCTGCGTGCAGGCGGTCGATCGCCGGTTGCAGGCCGGTCAAGCGCACCTTGTCGCGCTCGATCGTCTCGCGCACCGGACCGACTTGCGCCTGCGCGTCGTCGAGCAGTTGCTGGAACTGCGCGCAGCCCAGTCGCGCGGCCTGTTCCTTCAGCTGCAATTCGGTGATGCGCTGGCGCAGCGGATCGAGCGCACGCTCCAGGCCCAGCCGGCGCTCGTCGCTGGCGCGCAGACGCCCGGTCAGGTCGTCGTACTCGCTGCGCCGTGCGCCAAGCGCCTGTTCGCGTTCGAGCTTGAGAGCGAGTGCATCCTGCAGCCCGGCCTGCGCGGCGGCGTCGCTGAGCCGCTCGAGTTCCTGCGCGGTGCCCTGCTGCTGCTGCGCGATCGACGCCGCCTGCTGCGTCGCGGTCTCGATCGCGCGCCCGAGTTCGGACTGGCGCGCATCCAGGCTGCGCAGCGCGAATGCGGCTTCCTGCGCCTGGCGCTCCACCGCGCGTTGCTGCGTGCGTCCCTCGGCCAGCGCACGCTCGGCCAGGATCACCCGATCCTCGGCTTGCGCCTGGCGCTCCTGCACGTCGGCCAATTGCAGGTCGAGTTCCTCGAAGCGCGCCTGGGCCGTCACATGGCGCTCGTGGAGGTCCTCCAGCAGGGCGTCGGTCTCGGCGAGTTCCGCGCCGAGCTGGCTGCCGCGCGCACGCACCTGCTCACTTTGCTGGCGCAGTTGCAGCGTCTGCACCTGCAGCGCATGCGCCTGGTCCTGGAGCTCGGTGCTGGCGCGGCGCAACTGCGCAAGGCTGCCCGAGGCTTGCGCCAACGCGGCTTCGCTGCGTGCCAGCGCCTGGCGGCTTTGCTCGCCGATCAGCACCTGGGCGCGCAATTGCTTGTCCAGGTTCTCGATTTCCTGTGCCCGGGCCAGCAAGCCCGCCTGCTCCGAATCCGGTGCGTACCAGGACACCGCATGCGCGCTCACGGCGTGGCCCTCGGGTACGAAGATGGTCTCGCCGGGACGCAACTGCGTGCGCAGCGCCAACGCCGCATCCAGATCGGCGGCCACGTAGCATCCGTGCAGCCAGGAGCGCAACAGGCTCGCCTGGCTGGCATCGCCCGGCTGCAACAGGTCCGCCAGGCGCTGCATGCCGGTGGATGGGACATCCGGCGTTGGGTCGGGCAGGTGGAAGAACACCAGCCTGGCCGGTGGCGGATCGCCGGCGAAGGCGCGCACCAGTTCCAGGCGGGAAACTTCCAGCGCACCCAGGTGTTCGCGCAAGGCCGCCTCCAGCGCGTTCTCCCAACCCGGCTGCACGTGGATGCGGCTCCACAGGCCGGCAAATCCGTCCAGGCCGTGCTTGCCCAGCCAGGGCTGCAGCCGGCCATCGGTGCGCAGCTTGTCCTGCAAGGCGCGCAGCGCCTCGAGCCTTGCCGACAAGGCTGCCTGGCGCGCGGCTTCGGCATTGGCCGCGCCCTGCTGGTCCCGCCGCGCCTGCTCGAGATCCGGCAGCGATTCCTGCATGGCCAGCAGGCGCGCCTCGGTCGCCTGCGCGTCCTCGCGCACGGCGTGCCATTGCATCTCCAGGCCTTCGAGCCGCTTCTCGTCGGGTGCCTGCAGTCCGCGCCGGTCGGCGTCCAGCCGTTCGCGCCGCGCCTGCAACTGGCGCGTCTGCTCCTGCACGCTGCGTTGCTCGGCGGCGAGCACCTGGATCTGCTGCTGCACCTGGGTGGCCCGGTGGCGCTCGTCGGCCGCGTGCGACTGCGTCAGGCGCAGCGCTTCCTCCAGCTGGGGCAACTGCTGAGCGTGCTCTTCGACCCGGGCGGCGCAAACCTCGGCGTCCTCACGCGCGCGCGCGCTGTCGCGCCCCAACCGCTCGACTTCCTCTCGCGCATCGGCCTCGCGCTGCGCCCACTGCGCGGCCTGCTCCTGCAGCGCCGCCAGGCGCTCTGCCGCGCGGCGGCGGCCATCGACCACGAAGCGGATCTCGGCTTCGAGCCGGCCCACCTCGGTGCTGGCGTCGTACAACCGCCCCTGGGCCTGGTTGACCTGGTCGCCGGCGGCATAGTGGGCCTGGCGAATCTGCTCGAGCTGGGCTTCGACCTGGCGCAGCTGCGCGAGCTGGCCCTCCATCTCGTTGACCGCGGCGTGCACCTCGCGCTCGAGCCGTTGCTGCTCGGCGCGTGCCTCGTCGAACCGCAACAGCCACAGCTGGTGCTGCCTGAGCGTCACGTCCGATTGCAGCGCATGATATTTCTGAGCCACCTCGGCCTGCCGTTCCAGCCGCTCCAGGTTGCTCGCGAGTTCGCGCAGGATGTCTTCCACCCGGGTGAGGTTCTCGCGCGTGTCGTGCAGGCGGTTCTCGGTCTCGCGCCGGCGTTCCTTGTACTTCGAGACCCCGGCGGCCTCCTCCAGGAACAGGCGCAGTTCCTCGGGCCGGGACTCGATGATGCGGCTGATCGTTCCCTGGCCGATGATGGCGTACGCGCGCGGCCCCAGCCCGGTGCCCAGGAACACGTCCTGCACGTCGCGCCGGCGCACCGGCTGGTTGTTGATGTAGTAGCTGCTGGTTCCGTCGCGGGTCAGGACCCGCTTGACGGCAATCTCGGCGAACTGCGCCCACTGGCCGCCGGCACGCTGGTCCGCGTTCTCGAATACCAGTTCGACGCTGGCGCGGCTGGCCGGCTTGCGCGCGTTGGTGCCGTTGAAGATGACGTCCTGCATCGACTCGCCACGCAACTCGCTGGCGCGGCTTTCGCCCAGCACCCAGCGCACCGCATCCATGATGTTGGACTTGCCG
>JBDHRZ010000303.1:0-4403 GCA_039807845.1 Rhodoferax sp. | reverse complement strand
GCGTCATGAACTCGAGGTGACCCTTGTGCAGCGGCGTCTCGCGCACCAGCAGCACCAGTGGGCGGCGCTCCTTGAGCGTGACGTCGGCGGCGCGCTGCACCAGGTTGTAGGTGAACGAGTTGGCGATCGCCGACAGCGTCTTGATGGTGCACGGCGCGACGATCATGCCGCGGGTGCGAAACGAGCCACTGGCGACTGCCGCGCCGACGTCCTTGTTGCTGTAGACCACGCTGGCCATGGCCTTCACCTCGCTCACCGAGTATTTGGTTTCGATGGCCAGGTTCAGACCGGCCGACTCGCTCAGGATCAGGTGCGTCTCCTGTCCCAACTGGCGCAGTACGCGCAGCATTTCCACGCCGTAGATCACGCCCGTGGCGCCCGTGATCGCCAGCACCAGCGGCAGTCTCGTTGCTTCATGCATGCAGCTATTGTCATCGGAGTCGGCGTGTCTGCGTCTTCTGTGGCGTTGAAGATGGTTGCACCGGGCAAGGTTGCCCCGGGGAACGGGTCCGAAGTACACTGGCCCTGGTGGATTCGCAGCCGGGCGCACCCGGGGCGGTGTGCGCGCGCGGCGCGTGGTTCAACTTTGATGCCAATCGAATGATCACTTCCAGTCCGGACAGCATCGCATCCTATACGCGCGCAGGATGGTGGGGGCAGGAGACCCTGTACGACTTGCTGGAGGCGCGTGCCAGGACGCAGCCCGACGCCGAGGCGTTGATCGACCCGGCCGACCGGATGGGCCTGCTCGGTGACGCACCGCAGCGGCTGCGCTATCGCGAGTTGCTCGCTCGCGTGCAGCGTCTGGCGGCCCGGCTCGAGGCGATCGGTGTCGGGCGCGACCAGGTGATCGTGGCGCAGTTGCCCAACGTGCACGAGATGGCGCTGTTGATCCTTGCCGCCTCGCGCCTGGGCGCGATCGTCAGCCCGATGGCACTGCAGTACCGGGCCAGCGAAATCGGCTGGGTGGTGGCGCGCACGCAGGCCCGGGCGTTCGTCACGGTGACGCACTGCCGCGGTTTCGACCATGCGGCGTATGCACGCGCGCACCTGCCGACCGAGGTGGCGGTGTACACGATCGGTGAGGACGCGCCGGCAGGTGTGCTGCGCCTGGGCGATGCGCAGGGGCCGATCCACACGCCGCGCGCCACGGCCAACGACATCGTCACGATCTGCTGGACCTCCGGCACCGAAGGGCGCCCCAAGGGGGTTCCACGCAGCAGCAACCACTGGATTGCGGGTGCGCGCGCGAAGGCGCGGCCCGATCCCGACGAGGTGTACCTCTGCACCTTTCCGCTGGTGGCGGCGGGCAGCATCGGCGGCCAACTGGTTCCCTGGCTGGTCTCGGGTGGCACGTTCGTGCTGCATCACCCGTTCGATCTCCCGCTCTTCGTCGAGCAGATCCGCGCCGAGCGCGTCACCTACACGAGTGCGCCGCCGGCGATCCTGATGCGTCTGCTTGCCAGCGCCGACCTGCTGCAGCAGGCGGACCTGTCGTCGCTGCGAGCGATCGGCTCGGGGTCGGCTCCGCTTGCGCCCACCATGCTGGAGGCGTTTCACGATCGCTTTGGCATCGAGGTCATCAACAACTTCGGCTCCAACGAAGGTTGCATCCTGTTTTCCACCGAGCAGGAGATCGCCGACCCGGCGCTGCGCGCCACGCATTTCCCCGCCTCCAGCCGCCAGCCTGGCGGTGCTGCCTATGCGGGCGGCGTGATCGAAACGCGCCTGCTCGATCCGGATGGGAGCGGCGATGTCGAGGTGGCCGGCCGGCCCGGTGGGTTGCTGATCCGCGGACCGACGGTGTTCGATGGTTACTGGTCCGAAACGGGCCTGGATCGCGGCAGTTTCGATGCAGAGGCTTATTTCCACACCGGTGACCTGCTCGAACTCGTCGATGCCGGCGCAGCGGGCATGCTGTATCGCTTCGTCGGCCGGTCCAAGGAACTCATCGTGCGCGGCGGGATGAAGATTTCACCGGCGGAACTCGAAGAGCACCTGGTTGCCATGCCGGGCATCAAGGAAGTTGCCTGCGTCGGCTACTCGGATCCGGTGCTCGGCGAGCGTGTTGCCGCGGTGGTGGTGCCAAACGCCGGCGAGACGGTGACGCTCGAACGGCTGCTGGGTTTCCTGCGCACGCGTGAACTGGCGGTCTACAAGCTGCCCGAGCGGCTGTACCTGGCCGACAGTCTGCCGCGCAATCCAACCAACAAGGTGATCCGCTCGGAGCTCAGGAACCAGCTCGGGATCACCTAGTCGGGTGCAAGAGGGGAGTTATCGATGGCAACAACGTTATGGAGGTATGCAATGGGATTCTGGAAATTGGCCGCTGCACTGGCTGCGACGTGCGTCATGGGTGTCACACAGGCCCAGGCGCAGGCGTGGCCAGCCAAGCCAATTACGCTGATCGTGCCGTTCCCGGCCGGTGGCTTCACCGACAACGTGACGCGACCGCTTGCGAAGGAGATGTCGCGCGTGCTGGGTGTGCAGGTGGTGGTCGACAACCGCGCCGGCGCCGCCGGCAAGATCGGCACCGAGGCAGTGTTGCGCGCGCCCAAGGACGGTTACACGATCGGGCTGGCGGTACCGGCCACCCTGTCGGTGCTGCCGCTCAAGGACCCGAAATTCCCCGCTGATCCAACCGCTGACTTCACGTTGATCACGCTGGCGATCGAGACCTATTCCACGCTGGTCATCAACCCGTCGATACCGGCGCGCAACCTGAAGGATTTCATCGCCTACGCGCGCGCCAACCCGGGCAAGCTCAACTACGGCACGCCGGGCAACGCGACGAGCTACCACTTCAACCTGGTGCAGTTCAACGATGCCGCCGGCATCGACGCGATCAATGTCGCCTACAAGGGCGAGGCGCCTGCACTCAACGACCTGCTGGCCGGACACGTGCAGTACATGATGGTGGCCGGCGGTGCCAAGCAGCACGTCGATGGCGGCAAGATCATTCCGCTGGCCACCACCGGGCCGCGCCGCTGGGATGTGCTGCCCAACGTGCCGACCATGACCGAGGCGGGCCTGCCGGGTTACGTGAAGTCGGCATGGCTGGGTTATATGGGCCCGGCCGGCCTGCCGGCCGACGTGACGGCGCGCCTGAACAGCGCCTTCAAGCAGGCGCTGGAAGCGCCGGAGGTGAAGAACCTGCTCGCGAGCCAGGGCTACATCGTGCGCGCTTCGAGCCCGGCGGAGTTCGCCACGGCGATCAAGGCGGATCTGGATGGCTTCAGCAAGGTCATCAAGTCGGGCAAGGTCAAGTTCGAAGACTGATCACTCGTCCACCAGGCCCTGGCCACATTTCGGCGGCCAGGGCTCGAGTGATCGGCCCGCGGCGCAGCCAGGAGCCTGACCGGCTCTTGGTGTTGCGTCCGGCCAGGGACGGTCAGCGCTTCCTGGTCGGGGCCGCGGGCAACCCGTATTCGTTCCAGCGGCGCGTCACCAGATCGACCACCGCCGCGGGTGACTGCGTGCACTTCATGGGCTTGCGGCTGTTGCCCCATTCCGGCCGGATCGGGTGGGTTTCCCAACTCACGGTGGCGTCGATCAGGATGCGCGACTGCATGCCCGAGCCCCATTCGATTTCGTCCTGCATGGGCTCGGACAGCGCCGTGTCGCCCGAACCGCCGGCGCGCATCGGGAACACGATGAAATCACGCTCCGGGTCGGCGTGGCTGCGGATCGCCTGCTGCACCTGGCGCGGGTCGTGGATGTCCACATCGTCCTCGCAGATCACGACGATCTTGCCGATGTAGGTGATCAGCTTGGAGCCCCAGATCGCCGCGCCGATGTGGCGCGCCTGGCCTTCGTAGGACTTGCGGATCTTCACGATCGTCCACGGACCGGCGACGACGTCGAGCACGGCGTCGGCGTGTCCTTGACCCTCAAGCACCTCCCACATCGCGGCGGCCCAGCCGAAGTAGAAGATCTGGCTGCTTTCGGTCGGCAGTCCGGAGGCGGGACCTTCGAGGTTGCCGCGGTAGATCGGGTCGGTGCGGTGCGTGATTCGCTGCACTTCGATCACCGGCCGGCGGCGCGGAAAGCCGCCATAGTAGCCACTGAACTCGCCGAACGGGCCTTCCATCAGGTAGCTCGCGGGGTCGGTGGACACGAAGCCTTCGAGCACGATCTCGGCGCTCGCGGGCACCGGCAGGTCGTTGGTGTCGCACTTGACCAGTTCCACGGGTGCCTGGCGGATCGCACCCATGATGCCGTACTCGTCGTGCGCAAACGGGTGCCCGGCGGCGTAGACCATGGAAGGATCCCAGCCGTAGATCACCGCCACCGGCATCGGTTCGCCGCGCTGGCGGTACTTGGCGTAGTGGCGCGCCCAGTCGCGCGTCGCCTCCATGTACATCGAGATCTTGTTGCGCCCGGCGATCATGCCGCGGTAGGTG
>JBDHRZ010000302.1:0-4419 GCA_039807845.1 Rhodoferax sp. | reverse complement strand
AAGGCCGGCACGCCCGAGAAGATCGACCAGGAGCCGGTGGGCACGGGCGCCTTCTACCTGGTGCAGTACCAGAAGGACGCCATCATCCGCTACAAGGCGTTCCCAGAATACTGGCGCGGCAAGGCAAAGATCGACGATCTGGTATTCGCGATCACGCCCGACGCATCGGTGCGCTGGGCCAAGCTGCAAAAGGGTGAGTGCCACATCATGCCGTACCCCAATCCGGCCGACGTGGCCGCGATGCGCAAGGACCCCAAGGTCACCGTGCTCGAGCAACCGGGCCTGAACATCGGCTACCTGGCGTACAACACGACCAAGAAGCCATTCGACGACGTGCGCGTGCGCAAGGCGGTCAACATGGCCCTCAACAAACAGGCGATCGTGGACACGGTCTACCTGGGCAGCGCCATCCCCGCGATCAACCCGATCCCGCCCTCGATGTGGTCGTACAACAAGTCCATCAAGGACGATGCGTACAACCCGGAAGAAGCCAAGAAGCTGCTGGCGGCAGCCGGCCTCGGTTCAGGCTTCAGCACCGACCTGTGGGCGATGCCGGTGCAGCGGCCGTACAACCCGAACGCCAAGCGGATCGCCGAGTTGATGCAGGCCGACCTGGCGAAGGTCGGCATCAAGGCCGAGATCAAGAGCTTCGAGTGGGGCGAATACCGCAAGCGCATGCAGGCCGGCGAGCACCAGATGGGCATGCTGGGCTGGACCGGCGACAACGGCGACCCGGACAACTTCCTGCACACCCTGCTCGGCTGCGATGCCGCCTCCACCGGCGGCAGCAACGTCGCCAAGTTCTGCTACAAGCCGTTCGAAGACCTGGTGCTCAAGGCCAAGGTCACGACCGACGTGAAGGAGCGCACCAGGCTCTACGAGCAGGCACAGGTGATCTTCAAGGAACAGGCGCCCTGGTTCACGATCGCCCACGCGGTGCAGCTCAAGCCCATCCGCAAGGAAGTCATCGATTTCAAACTGAGCCCGTTCGGCCGCCACGACTTCTACGGCGTCGACATCAAGGAGTAAGGCCCCGGCCCTGCCGGCCGGGCTGCATCCGCAGCCACCGCGCAGGGCCTGCCTTCACGCACCGACGGCCGATTGCGATCGGCCGTCTTTCTTGGCAGACCAGCACACCGGCGCGCCGCCGCATACAGGCTCCCCATGAACCCCTCGATCGACGAACTGTTTCGCGCCTGGCGCGCACTCGAGCAGCCGGCGCTGCTGGCCGAAGGCGTACCCGACTACCGGCCGCAGGCCCTGCAGCGCCAGGCCGCCGCCATCCGCCAGTGGCAGGGCGTGCTCGATGGCATCGATGCACGCGCATTGGCACTGGAAGATCAGATCGACCTGCAACTCATCCGTGCCGAACTGCGCGGCTGGTGGTTCAATCTCGAGGTGCTGCAGCCCTGGGCGCGCGACCCGGCGTTCTACAGGTCCCTCTGGACCGAGCAGAGCGACACCCCGGACCACGAAGGGCCGACGCACCACGCAGCGATCGAACTGTGGCAATACGCGTTCCCGCTCGGCGCGGGCGATGCGACCCGGCTGACAACAGCCTTGCACGGCGTCGCCCCGCTGCTGGAGCAGGCACGCGCCAACCTGGTGGGCGACGCGGCCGACCTGTGGCGCGGCGGCATCGTGACGCTGCAGCAGCAGGCACGCGAGCTGGCGGAGCTCGCGCGCGCCAGCGCCACGGCCCAATCGCCAGCGCTGGCACAGGCGATTGCGCAGGCGCACGAGGCCACCACATCCTTCGTGCAATGGCTGGAGCAGCAGGCGCCGGCCAGGACCGGCGCCTCGGGCATCGGCCAGGAAGCCTACAGCCGCTATCTGCGCGAAGTGCACCTGGTACCGCTCGACTGGGCCGGCGAAGTCACCTTGCTGCAGCGCGAACTGGCGCGCGCGCACGCCAGCCTGCGCCTGGAAGAACACCGCAACCGGCACCTGCCGGCGCTGCGCGCGATCGCCAGCGAGCAGGAATACGCCGAGCGCATCGACGCCAGCGTACATCGCTACCTCGGCTTCCTGCGCGAGCGCGAGATCCTGCCGATGCGCGACTACATGGAGTCGGCCTTGCGCGCCCATACCGGCCGCTTCGTGCCCGAGCGGCAACGCAACTTCTTTGCCATCGCGCGCCACCACGAACCGATGGTGCTGTGGTGCCACTGGTACCACTGGTTCGAGGTCGCGCAGGCGGCGCGCGAGCCGCATGCGCGGCTGGCGCGGCGCGGTCCGCTGCGCTACAACATCTTCGACAATCGCGCCGAGGGGCTGGCCACGGCGATGGAAGAAATGATGCTGCACGCCGGCCTGTACGACGACAATCCGCGCGCCCGCGAAGTCGTCTGGATCATGCTCGCACAGCGCGCGGCACGCGGCCTGGCCTCGCTGTATGCGCAGGCCAACCTCATGACGATGGCGCAGGCGCAGGAGTTTCACGTACGCAACACGCCGCGCGGCTGGATGAGCGCCGAACTGCCGCTGTTGCAGTTCGAGCAGCATCTGTATCTGCGCCAGCCCGGCTACGGAACGAGCTACATCACGGGCAAGCACCTGATCGAGCAGTTGCTCGGCGACTACGCTGCACAGCACGGTGCCGGGTTTCGTCTGTCCGACTTCTTTTCTGCCTTGAACGGCGCGGGCATCATTCCGGTGTCGCTGCTGCGCTGGCAACTCACCGGGCAGGACGACCAGTTGCGCGCCATGGGCCTGCTTTGAGAGGCTGAGACAACGGGAAAACCATCCGCCCCTGCGCCCCGGCTGCCATGCCCGGCCGCAGCCATGCGCCCAAGCGCGACTACCCCAATCGCTGGTTGCCCGGCGCTGCGCCGCCACCGCGTCCGGCTGGCGGCGGCGTGTCAGCGACGCTGCAACGCAGCCTGCGTGATCGCGCTCAGACTGCCTCGGGTGGTGATCACCTCCGGATCCAGCGCCACCTCGATCAGGGTGCCCTGCCCGCGTGCGAGCGCGGCGAGCAGCGCACCTTCGAACTCCTCGGTGCGGCTGATCTTCACGCCGACGTAGCCATAGGCGTTCGCCAGCGCCGCGAAATCCGGGTTCTGCAGCGCGGTGCCGGCACTGCGCTGCGGGTACTCGCGTTCCTGGTGCATGCGGATGGTGCCAAACATGCCGTTGTTGAGCAGCACGATGATCGTCTTGGCACCGTATTGCGCCGCAGTGGCCAGTTCCTGCCCGTTCATCAGGAAGTCACCGTCGCCAGCCACGGTCAGCGCCAGGCGCCCGGTGGTGATCGCCGCCGCGATCCCGGCCGGCACGCCATAACCCATCGCGCCCACGGTCGGCGCGAGTTGCGTCTTGTGCCCCTTGGCCAGTCCGTGATGCCGAAAGAACCGGTGCGTCCAGCTGGCGAAATTGCCCGCGCCATTGGTCAGCACGGCGTCGGGCGGCAGGTGCCGTTGCAGCAGCGCCACCATCGCCGGCATGTCGACGTCGCCAGGCAAAGCCTGCGGCTGGAGATTGGCCTCGTAATCAGCCTGGCAGTCGCGCGTCCACGCGCCCCAGCGAATCGCCGCGGGCGCAACGAGTTCGTTGAACGCGCAGGCTGCCTCTTCCATCCCGGCATTGATCGCCAGCTCCGCCTGGTAGACGCGGTTGAGTTCCTCCGCGCTGGCGTGCACGTGCACCAGTTTCTGCACGAGCCTGGGCGGCTCGAGCAGCGTATAGCCGCCGGTGGTCATCTCGCCCAGACGCGCACCGAAGGCGATCAGCAGATCGCTTTCGCGGATGCGCGCGGCCAGCCTGGGGTTGATGCCGATGCCGACGTCGCCCGCGTACAGGCGGTGGTGGTTGTCAAAGGTGTCCTGAAAGCGAAATGCGTTGGCCACCGGCAACTGCCAGCGCTCGGCGAAGGTCTGCAACGCACGTGCGCCTTCGGGTGTCCAGCCGCCGCCGCCGGCGATCACGAACGGGCGCTGCGCCGCGCGCAGCAAGCCACCCAGGGCCTGCGCCAGCCGCGGGTCGCAGCCCGGCCGCACCGCTTCGACCCGCGGCAAGGGTCGCAGCGCTGCGTCGTCGCCGATTTCCTGCGCCAGCATGTCCTCCGGCAACACCAGCACCACCGGACCGGGGCGGCCGTTCATCGCGGTGGCAAACGCACGCGCGACGTATTCCGGAATCCGGCGCGCCTCGTCGATGCGCTCCACCCGCTTTGCCATGCCCTTGGTGCTGGGCCCGAAGAAGCTTGCGTAATCGACCTCCTGAAACGCCTCGCGATCGCGCGTCTGGCTGGCCACGTCGCCAACGAACAGCACCATCGGGGTGGAATCCTGGAACGCCGTGTGCACGCCGATCGAGGCGTTGGTGGCGCCGGGACCGCGCGTGACGAAGCACACGCCCGGTCGCCCGGTCAGCTTGCCGTGCGCCTCGGCCATGAACGCCGCGCCGCCCTCCTGGCGG
>JBDHRZ010000301.1:0-4419 GCA_039807845.1 Rhodoferax sp. | reverse complement strand
CGTTCATCAGGTCGTAGCGCGGCGCCACCGAATCGAATACGCCACGCACGCGGCGCGCCTTCTGCGCCTCGTCGACGGACTCGAAACCGAAGTGGGTGCTGGACATGGTGTCCGATGCTAGTGCCGAACGCAACACACCCCACGACAACCCCGCGCAAACCCGGGGAATGTGTCGTGAAATTGACGAATGCCGGCCTGCCCGGACCCGGCCCGGTCAATGGCTGGTGCCGCCGCGGCCGGGCTTCACCTTCATCGGCGCGTCACGATCGCGTCCGGCTGCGCGCAGGCGCGACTCGTACTGGGCCCACAGCTTTTCCTGCTGGGAACCCAGGAAATACAGATAGTCCCAGGAAAAGATGCCGGAATCGTGCCCGTCGGAAAAGCGCGGCTGCACCGCGTAGTTGCCGACCGGCTCCAGGCTCTCGAGTTCGACTGCACGCTTGCCGGTCTGCAGCACCTCCTGCCCCGGACCGTGGCCCTGCACTTCGGCCGACGGCGAATAGACGCGCATGAGCTCGAACGGGATGCGGAAGAAGGCGCCATCGGCGAAGCGGATCTCGAGCACCCGGGACTGGCCATGGACCGTGATCGACTCCGGCGTCGGTGAGCCGCTCTTCAAGCCTGCCATCGAAAAATTCCTCCATCGTCATGTCGGGTTGTGCCGCGCTGGCGCACACACCGAACCAGCGCGACGGTAGCACGGTCGGCACCGATGGCCGGCGACCCGGCGTCGATTCCGCGAACCGGACAGGGTCTGGGCCGGTGCTGCACAGGATGCCCGGCGCAAACGAGGGGTTGCCACCACACAAGCGGCACCGATCGCGGCTATACGAGGACGCGCTCGATCCCGCCCGTGTTGGCGCGCCCCACGTAATCCTCCAGCCAAGTCTCGCCCAGGATGCGGCGCGCCATCTCGACGACGATGTAGTCGGCCTCCAGCAGTCCGTTCTGCAGGTCGTCGCGGTAGCGACTCAGGCCCTGCAGGCAGCTCGGACAGGAGGTCAGCATCTTCAGGTTGGCCTGCTCCCCGACGGCCCCGCTCTGGCGCAAGGCCGCTTCGTCGCGGCGCAACTCCTCTTCCTTGCGAAAGCGCACCTGGGTCGCGATGTCGGGCCGGGTGATGCCAAGCGTGCCGCTCTCGCCGCAGCAGCGCTTGTTCTCGATCACGTGCTGCGGCGCGCTGCCCCCGACCAGCGCCCGCACCGTCTTCATCGGATCCTGCAGCTTCATCGGCGTGTGGCACGGGTCGTGGTACAGATAGGCGCCGCCTTCGGCGAGCCGGATGTCCTTCTCCAGCAGGTACTCGTGGATGTCGATGATCCGGCAGCCCGGGAAGATCTGGTCGAACCGATAGTCCTGCAACTGGTCGTAGCAGGTGCCACAACTGACCACGACGGTCTGGATGTCCAGGTAGTTCAGCGTCGTGGCCATCCGATGGAACAGCACCCGGTTGTCGGTGATGATCTTCTCGGCCTTGTCGAACTGGCCGGCACCGCGCTGCGGGTAGCCGCAGCACAGGTAGCCCGGCGGCAGTACCGTCTGCACCCCGGCATGCCAGAGCATGGCCTGGGTGGCGAGGCCGACCTGACTGAACAGGCGCTCGGAGCCGCAGCCGGGGAAATAGAACACCGCCTCCGTCTCCGGGCTGGTGCGCACCGGGTCGCGGATGATCGGCACGTATTGCGGATCCTCGATGTCGAGCAGGGCACGCGCGGTGCGCTTGGGCAGGCCGCCGGGCATCTTCTTGTTGATGAAGTGGATCACCTGCTCCCGGACCGGCGACTTGCCGACGCTGGCCGGCGGGTGCTCGGTCTGCCGGCGCGCGACCCGCCGCAGCAGATCGTTGGCCAGGCGCTGCGCCTTGAAGCCGACCTGGACCATCGCCGCGCGCGCCAGTCTGATCGTCTGCGGGTTGGTCGCATTGAGGAAGAACATCGCCGCCGCGTTCGCCGGCCGGAACGATTTCTTGCCCATCTTGCGCAGCAGATTGCGCATGTGCATCGACACGTCGCCGAAATCGATGTCGACCGGGCATGGCGCCAGGCACTTGTGGCACACCGTGCAGTGGTCGGCCACGTCCTCGAACTCCTCCCAGTGCCGCAGGCTGATGCCGCGCCGCGTCTGTTCCTCATACAGGAAGGCCTCCACCAGCAGCGAGGTGGCCAGGATCTTGTTGCGCGGGCTGTACAGCAGATTGGCCCGTGGCACGTGCGTCGCGCACACCGGCTTGCACTTGCCGCAGCGCAGGCAGTCCTTGATCGAATTGGAAATCGCGCCGATGTCGGACTGCTGCATGATGAGCGACTCGTGGCCCATCAGCCCGAAGCTCGGCGTGTAGGCGGTGCGCAGGTCGGCGTGGCGCACACCGGGGTCGGTCGCGCCCGACGCTGCGTCGGTGTCCGGGCGCAGCAGCTTGCCCTTGTTGAAGTGGCCCTCGGGATCAACCTGCTGCTTGTAGCGCGCAAACGGCGCCAGTTCCTCGTCGGTCAGGAACTCCAGCTTGGTGATGCCGATGCCGTGCTCGCCCGATATCACCCCACCGAGCGAACGCGCCAGCGCCATCACGCGCCGGACCGCGGCGTGCGCGGTCTGCAACATCCGGTAGTCGTCGCTGTTGACCGGGATGTTGGTGTGCACGTTGCCGTCACCGGCGTGCATGTGCAGCGCAATCCAGACCCGGCCCTTGAGCACGCGCTTGTGGATCGCGCTGCATTCCAGCAGGATCGGCTCGAACGCCGCTCCCGCGAAGATCTGCCGCAGCGGGGCGCGCAGCTGGGTCTTCCAGCTGGCGCGCAGGCGGTGGTCCTGCAACTGCGCGAATACCGCATCGAGGTCGTCGTACCAGGCCTGCCACTGCGCCTGCACCTGCTCGACCAGGGCGCGCGCCTGCACCACCCGGTCCCCCAGCAGCTCTTCGGGCGGCACCCGGTTGTCGTCCTCATGGCGTCCGAGCGGCAAGCGGGGCTGCGCGAAGAACGCCAGCAGTGCCTCGCACAGTTCCAGCTTGTTGCGCAGGCTCAACTCGATGTTCATGCGTTCGATGCCATCGGTGTAGTCGGCCATGCGCGGCAACGGAATCACCACGTCTTCATTGATCTTGAACGCGTTGGTGTGGCGCGAGATGGCGGCCGTGCGCTTGCGATCGAGCCAGAATTTCCGGCGCGCTTCCGCACTGATGGCGACGAAACCCTCGCCGCCGCGCTGGTTCGCCAGCCGCACGACCTCGGAACTGACGCGCGCCACCTGGTCAGCGTCCTCGCCGGCGATGTCGCCAATCAACACCATTCTGGGCAACCCCGAGCCGGTACTGGCGCGCTTGGATTTGGTTGCGTATCCGACTGCCTTCAGGTAGCGGTCGTCCAGGTGTTCCAGCCCGGCCAGCAACACCCCGGAGCGCTTCTGCTCGGCGAACATGAATTCGACGATGTCCACGATGCCGGGTACCGCCGCGCGCGCATTGCCGAAAAACTCCAGGCAGACGGTGCGCACCTGACCGGGCATGGAGTGCAGGACCCAGCGGGCACTGGTGATCAGGCCGTCGCACCCTTCCTTCTGCACGCCAGGCAGGCCGCTGAGGAACTTGTCGGTGACGTCCTTGCCCAGCCCGGCCTTGCGAAACCGCTCGCCGGGAATCTGCAGCCGCTCGGTGCGTTCGAGCGTGCGGCCGTCGGCCTTGAAATGGCGCAGTTCGAAGGTCGCCGATGGCGCGTCGTGGATCTTGCCCAGGTTGTGGTCCAGCCGGGTCACCTCCAGCCAGGTCGCCTGTGGCGTGACCATCCGCCAGGACAACAGGTTGTCCAGCGCGGTACCCCACAGCACCGCCTTCTTGCCGCCCGCGTTCATGGCGATGTTGCCGCCGATGCACGACGCCTCGGCCGAGGTCGGATCGACCGCGAACACGAAGCCGGCGCGCTCGGCGGCATCGGACACGCGCTGCGTCACCACGCCGGCCTCGGTCCAGATCGTCGCCACCGGCGCCGCCTGGCCGGGCACGGTCCGCAACTCGACCTCGGACATGGCCTCGAGCCGCTCCGTGTTGATGACCGCACTGCGGGCCGTCAACGGCACCGCGCCGCCGGTGTAGCCAGTGCCGCCGCCGCGCGCGATGATGGTCAGCCCCAGGTCGATGCAGGCCTTGACCACGGCCGCCATCTCCTGCTCGGATTCAGGCGTCAGGACCACGAACGGGTACTCGACGCGCCAGTCGGTGGCGTCGGTCACGTGGGACACCCGGCTCAGACCGTCGAACTTGATGTTGTCGCGTGCGGTGCACCGGCCGAATCGGCGCAGCGCCAGGCGGCGCAGCGCCCGCTGTTCCGCAAAACTGCGCTCGAACCGCTGCACAGCCAGGTGCGCCGCCTCCAGCAGGGTGCCGACCATCGCGTCGCGTTCGGCGTCTTCCTGGGGCGTGCGCCGCTT
>JBDHRZ010000300.1:0-4430 GCA_039807845.1 Rhodoferax sp. | reverse complement strand
CCGATCGTGAAGCAGGGGTTCAGGCTGGTGGTGGGGTCCTGGAAGATCATCGCCAGGTCCTTGCCGGTCAGCGCGCTGCGCTGGCGCGGCGACAGGGCCATCAGGTCGTGGCCGTCGAAGCGCAGCCGGTCGGCCTTGACGCGGCCGGGGAACGCCACCAGACCCATCAGCGCCATCATCGTGACGCTCTTGCCCGAGCCGGACTCGCCGACGATGCCGAGCACCTCGCCCGAATCCAGCGTGAGGTCGACGCCGTCGACGGCATGCATCACGCCGTGCCCGGACGGGAACTGGACCGACAGGTTCCTGATTTCGAGCAATGCCATGGGTGAGCGCCGTTGATTCGTGTCTGCGCAGGCGATCAGCGCTTGAGCTTGGGATCGAACGCGTCGCGCAGTCCGTCGCCCAGCAGGTTGAAGGCCAATACGGTGATCAGGATCATGAGGCCTGGAAAGGTGACCACCCACCAGGCGCGCAGTACGAATTCGCGCGCGTCGGCCAGCATGGTGCCCCATTCCGGTGCCGGCGGCTGTGCGCCCAGCCCGAGGAAGCCCAGCGCGGCGGCGTCCAGGATGGCGGTGGAGATGCCGAGCGAGGCCTGCACGATGAGCGGTGCAGCGCAATTGGGCAGCACTTCGTTCACCATCAGGCGCAGGTGGCTGGCACCGTTCATCCGTGCGGCAGTGACGTAGTCGCGCGAGGTCTCGGCAATCACCGCCGCGCGGGTGATGCGCACGTAGTGCGGCAGGATCACGACGGCCACTGCCAGCATCGCATTCATGATGCCCGGGCCGAGGATCGCGACGATGACGATCGCCAGCAGCAGGCTGGGCAGCGTCAGGATGATGTCCATCGCGCGCATGACGCCGGTCTCGTAGACGCCGCGGAAGTATCCCGCGGTCAGGCCCAGCAGCGTCCCCACCAGTACCGACACCGCGACCACGGCCAGGCCGATCACGAGGGACAGGCGCGCGCCGTGGATCAGGCGCGAGAGGATGTCGCGGCCGATCGCGTCGGTGCCCAGCGGATAGGACAGCGCGCCGCCGGTTTGCCAGAACGGCGGCTTGAGCGCGATGGCGCTGTTGGTGGCGAGCGGATCGTGCGGCGCCAGCCAGGGCGCGAGCAGCGCGAGCAGCAGCATCGCGAGCACGGTCGCCAGTCCCGCCATCGCGCCCTTGTTGGCGCTGAAGTAGCTCCAGAACTCGCGCAGCGGGTGTGGCGGTTCGGGTGCGGCCGCTGCCGCGGCGGTCAGGGTAGGTGTGTTCACCGCTGGTGCCTGATGCGCGGGTTGATGATGCCGTAGGTGATGTCCACCAGCAGGCTGATGCCCATCACCATCGTGCCGACCCGCAGCACACCGCCTTGCAGCACCGGGTAGTCGCGCCGCGCGATGGCGTCGATCAGCCACTTGCCGATGCCCGGCCAGGAGAAGATGGTCTCGGTCAGCAGCGCGCCGGTGAACAGCACGCCGATCTGCAGGCCGACCACGGTGACCACCGGGATCAGCGCGTTGCGCAGCGCGTGCACGGCGATCACGCGCAGGGTGGA
The DNA here is from genome assembly GCA_039807845.1 of Rhodoferax sp. GTDB lineage: Bacteria > Pseudomonadota > Gammaproteobacteria > Burkholderiales > Burkholderiaceae_C > CAISIP01. The sequence continues at coordinate 2,882 of JBDHRZ010000300.1, read as the reverse complement.
CAGCCCTTTGGCGCGCGCCGTGCGGACGTAGTCCTCGCCCAGCACTTCGAGCATCGACGAGCGTGTCATGCGCGCGATCACGGCCAGCGGCTGGGTGCCCAGCACGATCATCGGTAGCACCAGATGCGCCGCGGCCGACCAGAAGGCGCCCTTGTCACCGGCAAGCCAGGAGTCGACCAGCAGGAGCCCGGTCACCGGTTCGACGAAGTACGTCACGTCGAGCCGGCCCGACACCGGGGTCAGGTCGAGTTGCACGGAAAACAGCAGGATCAGCAGCAGCCCCCACCAGAAGATCGGCATCGAATAGCCGGTCAGCGAGAAGCCCATCACGCCGTGGTCGAACACCGAGTTGCGCTTGACCGCCGCCAGGATGCCGGCCGGGATGCCGACGACGAGCGCAAACAGGATCGCACACACGCCCAGTTCGACCGTGGCCGGGAACAACGATTTGAATTCGTCGAGCACCGGCGCGTGGGTGATGATGGAACGCCCGAGATCGCCGTGCACGAGGCGTCCGATGTAGATGCCGTACTGCACCAGCACCGGTCGGTCCAGCCCGTACTCCTTGAGCAGCGCTGCATGGCGTGCGGCGTCGATGCCGCGCTCGCCCGCGAGCGTCTCGACCGGGTCGCCGGGGACCATGCGGATGAGCAGGAAGACCAGCAGCGTCATGCCCAGGAAGGTGGGAATGATCAACCCCAGTCGGGTGAGGACGAAGCGTATCAAGGTCGGGCGCTCGGGTGGGGCAGCCAGGGGTTCCTTGCTGTGGGTCGGCAGGGTCTGCGACCGCGCAAGGGGCAGGCCGATTCTATCGACTGGGCCGCTCGCGCAAGCGCATCGGCCAGCCACTCGGCTTGGGACTAACCCTAGTGCCGCGGCAAGAAAAAAGGCCGGCTGGAGCCGGCCTCGTGGCGTGCTGGGAACGCGCTTACTTGAGATGCTTGCCGATCAGACCGGCCATCTCGAACATCGAGACCTGCATCTTGCCGAAGATCTCCTTGAGCTTGGCATCGGCGTTGATCATGCGCTTGTTGACTGCGTCCTGCAGTTTGTTCTTCTTGATGTAGGCCCACAGCTTGCTGACCACCTCGGTGCGTGGCAGCGGCGTGGCGCCGACGATGGCGGCCAGGGCGGCGCTGGGCGTGAGGGCCTTCATGAAGGCGGCGTTGACGGCGCGCTTCTTCGCGGGGGCCTTCTTTGCTGCGGCCTTCTTGGCCGGCGCTGCCTTCTTCGCAGGGGTGGCCTTCTTGGCCGGCGCCGCCTTCTTCGCTGCCGCCTTCTTCGCCGGAGCCGCTTTCTTTGCTGGTGCCACCTTCTTGGCGGCGGCCTTCTTGGCCGGGGCTTTCGTTGCAGTTGCCATGATGGGTTTGTCCTTCTCGAGGTTGATTGATCACCAGGGAAGAATCGCGTCTTCTCCGGCACTGCGGATGCTACTGGAGAACAAACCCGTTTCCAAGCGAAAGCGCATCTTTTTCACTCTGGCGTGTTGCTTTTTTTCATGCCGATGCGGGCCGTCACGCGCGCCCGGCCAATCGCCTCGAAGGCCGGTTGGCCGTGCCGGCGGGGGACGCGTACGCAGGCGGCCACGGTGCGCAGGGCACACGCGCTGCGCTGCGCGCTTCACGCAGTGCTGCAGCTTGCTGCGCTAACATCCCGTACCCTTTCACGATTCCCCTTGCGGCAACGACTCGCACCATGACCGACTTCACTCCCGTCAGCGACCTGTGCGACGCGCACAAGGATGATTCCAGCGGTGCCTTCCGGGTGCTGGCGCCGGTGTTCCGTGCCTTCGGCGGCGCGCGGCGCTTCCAGGGGCCGGTGCGCACCGTGCGCTGCTTCGAGGACAACACGCTGGTCAAGGCGATGCTGGATACGCCGGGCGAGGGCAGGGTGCTGGTCGTCGACGGCGGGGCGTCGCTGCGTCGCGCGCTGCTCGGCGGCAACCTGGGCGCGGCCGCCGTGCGCAACGGCTGGGCCGGGGTGCTCGTCAACGGCTGCGTGCGCGACTGCGCCGAACTGCAGGCGCTGCCGATCGGCATCCTGGCGCTGGCACCGATGCCCGTGCCGCCGCGCAAGCAGGGACAGGGCGAGCAGGACGTCGCCGTGCTGGTGCAGGGCGTCTGGGTGCACCCGGGTGACTGGCTAGTGGCCGACGAGGATGGCGTCGTCGTCCAGGCGCAGCGTCCGCGGTAGACGGAGCCCGCACGGCACAATCGGCGCATGGACAAGATCGCCTGCATCGATTCGCACACCGGCGGCGAGCCCACGCGCCTGGTGTTGTCCGGCTTTCCCGACCTGGGTGCGCTGCCGTTGCCCGACGTGGTGCGGCAACTGCGCGCGCAGCACGACCGCTACCGCAGAGCCACGGTTGGCGAGCCGCGCGCCAGCGACGTCGTGGTGGGTGCGTTGCTGCTGGAGCCGCGCACGCCCGGCGCACTGGCCTCGGTGGTGTTCTTCAACAACGTGGGCTACCTGGGCATGTGCGGCCATGGGACGATCGGCCTGATGGCCACGCTCGAATACCTCGGGCGCGCCGCACCGGGGCGGCACCGGATCGACACGCCGGTGGGTACCGTCGGCGTGCACCTGCACGGCCAGGGACGGGTGTCGGTCGACAACGTACCGGCGTACCGCCACCGTGCGGGTGTCGCGCTCGAGGTGCCGGGCGTCGGGTCGGTGCGCGGTGATGTCGCCTGGGGCGGCAACTGGTTCTTTCTGTGCGATGCCGGCGGCGTGGCGATCACGCTGGACAACGTCGAGCCGCTGACCCAGCGTGCCTGGGCGATTCGCCAGGCGCTCGAAGCGGCTGGCGTCACGGGCGCCGACGGCGCCGTGATCGATCACGTGGAACTGATGGGCCCGGCCCGCGAGGCCGGCAACGA
>JBDHRZ010000299.1:0-4454 GCA_039807845.1 Rhodoferax sp. | reverse complement strand
GGCTGCGAACCGGCGACAAGGGGCGTTTCGGTGCCGAGCGCGAGCTCTACATCACCGGCCGCGTGAAGGACCTGTTCAAGACCGGCAAGGGCAAGTACGTGGCGCCAGCGCCGATCGAGGACAAGTTGGTGATGCACGAGGCGATCGAGGCCTGTGTCGTCACCGGCGCGAACATGGGCCAGCCGCTGGGCATCGCCATGCTGGGCGAGGAGTACGTGCGCCGCGCGGCCGACCCGGCCAAGCGTGCCGAACTCGACCAGTCGCTGACGGCGCACCTGAAGGCGGTGAATGCGACGCTCGACCCGCATGAGCGCCTGCAGTGCCTGGTGGTGGCCAGCACGCCGTGGACGGTGGAGAACGACATCATCACGCCTACCTTCAAGGTCAAGCGCAACCGTATCGAGGACCTCTACGCCAGCCACTACGAAGCCTGGGAGGCGTCGGGCAAGAAGGTGATCTGGCAGGGCCGCTGATCGACTGCGCAGGCAGGCAGCGCGCGCCGGGGCGCGCTTCATATCCTCACAGGCTCTTGCTCAGGCCGTGCCCGGCGCAGCGAACGCGCCCTGATCCCGGAACCGGTCCATGGCGGCGACCAGCGCCGCCGCGATTGGCGGCTCGAATGCCGAGTGTCCGGCAGCGTCGATGATCTGCAACTGGCTGCCCGGCCAGGCGCGGTGCAGTTGCCAGGCGGTGCGCGGCGGGCAGACGACGTCGTAGCGTCCCTGCACGATCAGCGCCGGGATGCCCTGCAGCGAGGCCGCGCCGCGCAGCAACTGCTGCGGCGCCAGGAAACCCTCGTGGACGAAGTAGTGCGCCTCCAGCCGTGCCACCGCCAGCGCGCGGCTGTCGGTCTGCGCGTCCCAGCTTTCGTCGGGCTGGGCCAGCAGGTGCAGGCAGCGGCTTTCATACTGGTTCCAGGCGCGCGCCGCCTGCAGGCGCTGCGCCGCGTCGTCCCCGAACAGGCGCCGCGCGTAGGCCGCCAGCCGTTGCGCGTCCTCCCCGGCGGCCAGCAGCGCACGGAAGTCGGCCTCGGCCTGCGGGAAGAACTGGCCCATGCCGTGCAGGAACCAGTCGATCTCCGCCGCCGTGCACAGGAAGATCCCGCGCAGCAGCAGCCCGAGGCAGCGCTGCCGGTGTTGCTGCGCGTAGGCCAGCGCCAGCGTCGAACCCCAGGAGCCGCCGAATACGACCCAGCGCTCGATGCCGAGGAAGCGGCGCAGCCGCTCCATGTCGGCCACCAGCAGTGCGGTGGTGTTGTCGCGCACCTCAGCGCACGGAGTGGAGTGCCCGGCGCCGCGCTGGTCGAACAGGATGATGCGGTAGTGCGCCGGATCGAAGAAGCGGCGATGCTCGGGGCTGGTGCCAGAACCCGGCCCGCCGTGCAGCAGCACCACCGGCACGCCGTCGGATCGGCCTGATTCCTCCCAGTACAGGGTGTGCCGTTCGTCCACCGGCAACATGCCGGTGCGTGCGGGCGTGATGGGCGGATACAGCGGTGCGGGCGTCGGCATGGCGGGGTGCGGCGTGGTGTGGGCGGTGCGCTGAGGGTTCTGGCCCAAGATTCTGGCGCATGTGCAGCGGCTATCATGCCGCGAGTTGGAAGGCTTCCCCCATGCGCATGATCATCCTGGGCGCCGGACGGGTCGGCGAGAGCGTGGCCGCGAGCCTGGCGTCCGAGCAGAACGACATCACCGTGATCGACCCCGATCCGGACCTGCTGCACGCGCTCGAGGAGCGGCTCGATTTGCGCGGCGTCGCCGGCGACGGCGTGCAGCCCTCGGTCCAGCGGCGCGCCGGCGCCGAGGACGCGGACCTGTTCATCGCCTGCGCCTCGCTCGACGAGACCAACCTGGCTGCCTGCAAGGTGGCGCGCAGCGTGTTCGGCATCCAGACCACGATCGCGCGCCTGCGTTCGCCCGAGTTCGAGGAAGGTACGCCGCTGCTGGCGAGCGATGGGTTTGCGGTGGACCACGTGATCTGCCCGGAAGAGTCGTTGATGCACTACATCAACCAGCTCATCGCCTACCCGGAAGCGCTGCAGGTGCTCGAGTTCTCGCAGGGCCGCGCGCACCTGATCGCGGTGCGTGCGGCCGCCGGTAGCGCCCTCACGAGCCACAGCATCGGCGAATTCCGCAAGCTCTTTCCGCAGGTGCCGATGCGCGTGGTGGCGATCTACCGGCAGGACACCGAACTTCCCTTCGCCGCCGACACCCGGGTCTGGCCCGGCGACGAGGTGTTCGTGCTCGCCGACAAGGACCGGATTCGGCCGGTGCTGCACGCGATCCATCTCAACGATTCGCCGGTGCGCGCGGTGATGATCGCCGGCGGCGGCAAGGTCGGCCTGCGGCTGGCGCGCCGCCTGTCCGGCCGCTTCCAGGTGAAGGTGATCGAGGCCAGCCGCAAGCGTTGCGAGCAACTGGCGGGCGAGCTGCCATCCGACATCCTGGTGCTCAACGGCGACTCGACCGACGAGGAACTGCTCAGCCAGGAGCGCGTGGGCGAGATGGACCTGTTCATCGCGCTCACCAGTGACGACGAAGACAACATCCTGTCGGCGATGCTGGCCAAGCGGCTGGGCGCGCGGCGCGTGATCGCGCTCATCAACCGGCGCATCTACGCCGAGATGATGCAGGGCAGTGCGATCGACATCGCCCTGTCGCCGGCGCAGACCGTGATCGGCGAACTGCTGGTGCACGTGCGCCGCGGCGATGTCGCCGCCGTGCACAGCCTGCGCCGCGGCGCGGCCGAGGCGATCGAGGCCGTCGCGCGCGGCGACCACCGGACCTCGCGCCTGGTCGGGCGGCGCATCGACGCCATCGCGCTGCCCTCGGGTGCGCGCTTCGGCGCCATCGTGCGCGGCGAGCCGCCGGCCTGCGAAGTGCTGATGCCCTCGCACGATCTGGTGATCCGCGAAGGCGACCACGTCATCCTCTACGTGCCCAGCAAGCGCATGCTGCGTGACGTGGAGAAGATGTTCCAGGTCAGCGCGACGTTCTTTTGAATGAACCGCCTGGCGCCGGTCCTCAACGTGCTGGCCACCATCCTGGTGGGCTACTCGTTCATGTTCCTGGTACCGCTCGGGTGGGCGCTGGCGCTGGATCACTCCGACCTGCACGGCGTCTGGCTCACCGGCATGGTGATCACGCTCGGGGCCGGGGTGCTGCTGCTGGTGCTCACGCGCCGGCACAAGCGCGAACTCATGCCGCGCGACGGCTTTTTGCTGGTGAACCTGGTCTGGACCGTGCTGCCGCTGCTCTCCGCGCTGCCGCTCATGCTGGCGATCGAGCGGCTGAGCTTCACCGATGCCTACTTCGAAACCATGAGCGGCCTGACCGCCACCGGCGCCACCGCGCTCGGCGGGCTCGACGCGCTGCCGGTATCGGTCAACGTCTGGCGCTGCTTCCTGCAGTTGATCGGTGGTCTGGGGATCATGCTGCTGGTGGTGGCGGTGTTGCCGCTGCTGGGCCTGGGCGGGGTGCAGTTGTACAAGGCCGAGACCCCGGGCCCGATGAAGGATGCGCGCCTCACGCCGCGCATCGCCGAGACGGCGCGCGGCCTGTGGAGCATCTACTTCGTTTTCTCGGCCCTGTGCCTGCTGGCCTACCGCTGGGCCGGCATGTCCTGGGCGGACGCCTTCATGCACATGTGCAGCACCATGGGCCTGGGCGGCTTTTCATCGCACGACGCGAGCTTCGGCTACTGGCAGTCGAGCACGATGGAGGCGGTGGCCAGCGTCTTCATGGGGCTGTCGGGTATCAGTTTCGCGCGCTATTTCCTGGTCTGGCGCAACCGCTCGCTGCGCGTGCTGCTGTACGACACCGAGGTGCGCAGCTACGTGCTGGTGCTGGCCGCCTCCGTCGTCGGCCTGACCGTGTTGCTGCGCGTGCACGGTACCTACACCGACCTGGCGCAGGGCGCGATGGCCGCGACGTTCCACGTGATCTCGGTGGCCACCACGACCGGCTATGCCTCTACCGACTATGCCGCCTGGCCGGTGTTCGCCCCGGTCTGGCTGATGTTTCTGGGCGCCTTCGTCTCCTGTGCCGGCTCCACTGGCGGCGGCATCAAGATGGTGCGCATGGTGGTGCTGGTGCGCGAGGCGCTGCGCGAACTGGTGCGCGCGATCCACCCGCGCGTGGTGAACCCGCTCACGCTGGGCAGCACCACCCTGCCGGCGACGGTGATCGCCGCCGTGATGGCCTACATGCTGATCTACGGTGCCACCACGATCGGCCTGACGATGCTCCTGCTGCTCTCCGGGCTCGACGTCGTGACCGCCTTTTCCGCCGTGGTGGCGACGGTGAACAACATCGGTCCCGGCCTCGGGCTGGTCGGCCCGTCGACCAACTTCGGCGTGCTCAGCGACTTCCAGACCTGGGTCGGCACCATCGGCATGCTGCTTGGCCGGCTCGAACTGCTGACCGTGATCGTGTTGTTCGTGCCGGAGTTCTGGC
>JBDHRZ010000298.1:0-4467 GCA_039807845.1 Rhodoferax sp. | reverse complement strand
GATGCCGCGATCAACCCCGGAAACTCCGGCGGTGCGCTGGTGGACACCCAGGGCAACCTGCTGGGCATCAACACCGCCATCTATTCGCGCTCGGGCGGAAGCATGGGTATCGGCTTCGCCATCCCGGTGTCGACCGCGCGCCAGGTGATGGACGGCCTGCTGCGTGATGGCCAGGTAACGCGCGGCTGGATCGGCGTGGAGCCCAACGAGCTGTCGCCCGAGCTGGCCGAGACCTTCGGTGTGAAGGCGCGCAGCGGCGTCATCATCACCGGCGTACTGCAAAACGGCCCGGCCGCGCAGGCCGGCATCCGTCCGGGCGACGTGATCACCATGGTCGGCGGGCGCGAAGTGCGCAACGTGTCGGAACTGCTGACCCAGGTCGCCGCACTCAGGCCCGGCAGCGCCGCACGCTTCGAGTTGCAACGCCAGGACGCCCGGATACAAATCGACGTGGTGCCCGGCGTGCGCCCGCGACCGCGTCGCACGCCGCCCTGACGACTCGTACACACGAAAGCGCCCCCAACCCATGGCTTCGCGATGCCCCCGAGGGGAGGTGCGAGGAAACTTGGGAGCGACCCTGTGTTTCCTCATGAACTTGCAATGGTGTGAACCGCGCTCCTGCCGATTCAGGTCATCACAAGCTCAGGACGTGCCTGGCGAAGTGGAATCCCGGTCCTTCGCAGTATCCTGGGAAGCGTCCTCGGGGGCCTGGGTGTTCTTGCTGAACCAGCGGGCCGCGAAGATCCCGGCCTCGTAGAGCATGCACATCGGAATCGCCAGCGCCAGTTGCGAAACCACGTCCGGCGGCGTGATGACGGCCGCGACCACGAACGACAGCACGATGAAATAGCCACGAAACGCCTTGAGCTTGTCGACGCTGACCATGCCCATGCGCACGAGCAGGACGACCACGATCGGCACCTGGAAGGTGGCGGCGAACGCGATGTAGAGGCCCATGATCGCCTCCACGTAGGACGCGATGTCCGGCGTCGCGGCCACACTGGCCGGCGTCACCGCCTGGATGAAGGCGAACATCTTGTCGAGCACGAACAACTGCACGAACGCAATGCCGGCGTAGGCCAGCAAGCTGCCGAAAAAGATCAGCGGCAGCGCAAGCCGTTTCTCGTGGCTGTACAGGCCGGGGGCGACGAAGGCCCAGGCCTGATACATCAGCCAGGGCAGCGACAGCAGGACGCCTGCCATCATCAGGACCTTGAGCGGGACGAAGAACGGCGAGAACACGCCCACCGCGATCAGCTTGGCACCGGGCGGCATGTGCGCCTTGATCGGCATGGCAATGAAGTCGATCAGGCCGCTCGGGCCGGGCCAGATGGCCAGCAACGCCATGCCCACGGCCAGCCCGATCATGCTGTAGATCAGGCGATCGCGCAGTTCCATCAGGTGCTGCACGAAGGGCTGCTCGGTACCCGCGAGTTCGTCTTCCTTGTCCGTCGAGTCGGTCATCGTGTCGTGTGGCAGCCGCAGCCGGCGCAACGCAGTTCCATGCGGCGCCCGGCGATTGCGGCGGGTTCAATCGTGGCGGTGCGGTCGGAACCGGGCCACCCGCGCCGCGCCGGACTGGGCGCGGGTGCGGATGCCGTGGCGCGCCTTGTACCAGTTCGGCGTGGCGCCCTGTTTGATGCGCCAGTGCTTGTTCGGATGCCGGTAGGCTGGATAGCTCACCGGCGCCTCAGACGCGCCACCATGTGCGTCGTCCCCGATGCGCGTCGCGTCGGCCCAGGTCTTCTCGATCTCGCTGGCATTGCTCTGGATGGTGTTTTCCATCTCCTTGGCAGCCTCGGTGACGGTGTCCTTCATCTTGCGCAATTCGTCGAGTTCCATCGAGCGGCTGACCTCCGCCTTGACGTCAGCCACGTAGCGCTGCGCCTTGCCCATCAGCGTTCCGACGGTGCGTGCGACGCGTGGCAGCTTTTCCGGGCCGATGACGAGCAGCGCCACCACGCCGATGAGCGCCATCTTGGACAGACCCAGATCGATCACGCTGCCTCGGATCTCATGCTGGATGGAACCGCGCGCGGCAGATCAGGACTTCTGCTTGGCCTGCACGTCGATGGTAGTCTGGTCGGACGCCTTGGCGGCGTTGCCCACCTGCGACGGAGGCGTGGCCACCGGATCGTCCGCAGCAGTGGACCCGTCCTTCATGCCGTCCTTGAAGCCCTTGACGGCGCTGCCCAGGTCGCTGCCGATGTTCTTCAGCTTCTTGGTCCCGAACACCATCACCACGATCAGCAGCACGATCAGCCAGTGCCAGATTGAAAACGAACCCATATCGAGACTCCTCGTGAAAATATGCCGCTGCACGCGCGCCCCGGGGCTCTCGCGACAGATGAATTCTAGACCCGCTGACTTTTCTGCCACGCCCAGCCCGCGCTGCCCCTCCCGCCAGCCAGTGGCCCGGCGCAGCAGCCACGGCGCGGCACGCCCGCGTGGCCTGCGCGCCTCAACCGCGCAGCCACGGGCGTGGCCCGCCCATCACGTGCACGTGCAGATGGTGCACTTCCTGGCCTCCCTCGACGCCGGTGTTGCTGACGATCCGAAACCCGCCCTGCGGATAGGGGCGGCATCCTTCCTGCAACGCCAGCCTGGGCGCCAGCGTCATCATGTGTCCCATCAGGGGCGCATGCTCCGGCCCGAGTTGCGCGAACGACGGGATGTGCGCCTTGGGCACCAGCAGGAAATGCACCGGGGCCCACGGATGAATGTCGTGGAAGGCGAACAGTTGTTCGTCCTCATGCACCTTGCGCGAAGGAATCACGCCCTGGACGATCTTGCAAAACAGGCAATCCGGATCATGCGTCAAGGTTCATCCTCCTGCAGGTTCACACACGAATACGCCGCTCACGAGCCCTCCCGTGCCGCTGCCTTGCGCAAGGCCTTCTCCTCGATCCCGCTGGTGCCTTCGCGGCGCTGCAGTTCGGCCAGCACATCGGCCGGTCGCAGGCCGTAGTGGGCCAGCGCCACCATGCAGTGGAACCACAGGTCGGCCATCTCGCCGACCAGCCGGCTGCGCTCCGGCTGCGCCTGCAGCCCGACGTGCTCCAGGTCCTTGGCTGCCAGCACCACTTCGGTGGCCTCCTCGCCGATCTTCTTCAGGAACGCGTCCGGGCCGCGTTGCAGCAGCCGGGCCACGTAGCTGGTGTCGGGATTGCCGCCACGCTGCGGCGAGCGGCTCTCGATGATCGCGGCCAGGCGCTCCAGCACCTGGTCCGGCGCATCGGGACGATCAGACATCGAACCCATGCCAACCTACCGGTAGATCGACTGCGGGTCTTTCAAGACCGCATCGGTGGTGTGCCAGTCGCGCGCGTCTGCCGGGCCGTCCAGGCGCTGGAAGAAGCAACTGTGGCGACCGGTGTGGCAGGCGATGCCGGGCTCGTGCCCGGTCTGCGTCACCACCAGCAAGACGGCATCGTCGTCGCAATCGAGACGGATCTCGTGCACCAGTTGCACGTGCCCCGACTCCTCGCCCTTGTGCCACAGGCGCTGGCGCGAACGGCTGAAATAGACCGCGCGCCCGCTGGATGCCGTCTGCGCGAGCGCCTCGCGATTCATCCAGGCGAACATCAGCACGTCGCCGCTGCCGCGCTCCTGCGCGATCACCGGCACCAGCCCCGCGGCATCCCACCTGATTCGATCGAGCCATTGCTGCATGTGCGTATTGTCCGCCATCGAGGAGCGACACGAAGCGCCGCCGGACGTCACCCCTGGCGCGATGTTTCACACGGCTCGCGCATCAGAGACGCACCGGGATGCCGCGTGCGAGCAGGTACCGTTTGGCCTGTTCGATGGTGTATTCGCCGTAGTGGAAGATGCTGGCCGCGAGCACCGCGTCCGCGCCTCCGACGGTGATGCCATCGGCGAGATGGTCCAGGTTGCCGACACCGCCCGAGGCGATCACCGGAATGTCGATCGCGTCGCTGACGGCGCGCGTCAGTTGCAGGTCGAACCCGGAACGCGTGCCATCGCGGTCCATGCTGGTGAGCAGGATTTCCCCGGCGCCGCGCCGGGCCATCTCGCTCGCCCAATCGAGCGCGTCCAGCCCTGTGTTGCGGCGCCCGCCGTGGCTGTACACATCCCAGCCGGCGCCGAGCGGCGCGCCGCCGGGCCGCCCGCGCGCCGCGGCGGCCGGCGTGCGGCGCTTGGCGTCGATGGCCACCACGATGCACTGCGAGCCGTACCGATCCGCGACTGCGTCGATCAGTTCCGGTCGCGCCAGCGCTGCCGAATTGAAGCTGGTCTTGTCGGCACCGGCGTTGAGCAGGCGGCGCACGTCCTCGCTGCTGCGCACGCCACCTCCCACCGTGAGCGGGATGAACACCTGGCGCGCCACGTCCTCGATGATGTGCAGGATCAGGTCGCGCCCATCGCTGGTGGCCGTGATGTCGAGGAATGTGAGTTCGTCGGCGCCCTGCTCGTTGTAGCGCGCGGCGATCTCCACCGGGTCGC
>JBDHRZ010000297.1:0-4478 GCA_039807845.1 Rhodoferax sp. | reverse complement strand
TGGCCGAGATCACGCGCTTTGGCATCGCGCACGGTGCACAGGCGCAGACCTTCGCCGGCCTGACCGGAATGGGCGACCTGCTGACCACCTGCATGAGCCCGCTGTCACGCAACCGGCAGGTCGGCGAGCGGCTGGCCGCCGGCCAGACCACGGAGCAGATCGTCGCCTCGATGCACATGGTGGCCGAGGGCATCAAGACCAGCGCGGTGGTCATGGAGATGGCCGCCGCGGTGGGCGTCTCGATGGCGATTTCGGCCGAAGTCGCCGCCGTGGTGCGCGGCGAGCGCACGCCGGCGGTGGCGTTCCGCGGGTTGCGCCGACTGCCGCCCGGCTCCGAGGCCGATGCGCACTGACCCAACGGCTCGCGTTGCTGCCGACGACGACCGCAGCCCACTGATCACCGAATGCGTGCTGCGCGCCGGCCTGCAGGAGATGATGGACCTGGCCACGCCACCAACACGACGCAAACGGAGCCGCTCCCATGCAACACCTCGAAATGCAGTTCAGCGGCTGTGAAGCCGTCTCCCTGTTCGCCCAATCCTGGCTGCCGGAGCGCCCGCGCGCCTCGGTCGTGATCGCGCACGGCCTGGGGGAGCATGGTGGCCGCTATGCCCACGTGGCGCAGGCGCTGGGCGCGCTGGGCTGTGCGGTGCACGCGCTCGACCACCGCGGGCACGGCCGCTCGGGAGGCGAGCGCGCGTTCGTCGACCGCTGGAGCCACATCGTGGCCGACCTGGACCACTTCATCGACCGCGTGCGCCAGGCGGCACCCGGTCTGCCGTTGTTCCTGCTCGGGCACAGCATGGGCGGCGCGATCGCCCTGGCAAGCGCGCTCGGCCGGCCCGAGGCCATCGACGCGCTGATCCTGTCCGGCCCGGCGGTGGATCTCGAGGGGGCACCGCCGCTGGCTCGCATGGCTGGCAAGCTGCTGTCGGTGCTTGCGCCGCACCTGGGCATGCTGGCGGTCGATCCGAACCACGTGAGCCGCGACCCGAAGGCAGTGGCCGACTACGTGGCCGATCCGCTGAACTTCCACGCCAAGGTGCCGGCGCGCACCATCGGCGAGATGGTGCGCTTCGCCGAAGCGTTGCCGCCACGCCTGGGCACGCTGCGCCTGCCGGTGCTCGCCCTGCACGGTGGTGCCGACAAGCTCGCCGGTCCGGCCGGCAGCCGGATGGTGATCGCGCGCGCCTCCTCGGCCGACAAGACGCTGCAGGTCTACGACGGCCTGTTCCACGAGATCTTCAACGAATTGCCGCCGGACCGTGCGCGGGTCATCACCGACCTGTGCGCCTGGGTGTCTGCGCGCTTGCCGACACGCTGAGGCGCGGCGCGCCGGCGCGGGTAAAGATGTGTAAACCCGCGCCCGGGGCGGTGCACCGGCGCTTGCGCTCGTCCGTTACATGACTGGATACTGCTCAAAGGCCCAGCCGTGCGTCACCCGCCCACGCCCTCCGCCCTCATGCCGGCCACTGGCACGCCCACCGCTGACACGTCTGACCAATCGCCGTCCGACTGCCGCCGCCGCAGCATCGCGCAGGTGCTGGCACTGACGGCGCTGCTGCCGCACTGGAAGCCTGCCGCGAGCGCTGCAGCCAGCCACGGCGCGGACGCGCTCTGGCGTGTCGTCTCGCGCGTGGGTTACGCGCCCACGCCGCTACTGCTGCAACAGGTCGGCGGGGCGCGCGACGCGCAGGATTGGGCGCTGGCACAGATCGATGCCGCTTATGCCGCGGCGCAGCGCCCGCCCGCACTGCCGCCCGAACTCGCTGGCATCGATGCGCCTTTGCCGGCGTTGTTCGCCGGTGCGCGGCGCGAGCGCGAAGAGCGTCGCGAGCGCAAGGCCCAGGCAGACGAGAATGCAGCGCCGCGGGACGGCCGCACCGACTTCCTGAACGACCCCGACCCGTTGCGCTTCGGCCAGAACATGACGCGCCAGGCCGCTGCCTGGCGCGTACTCGCCGCCAGCGAACCCGGCTGGGAACCGCCCCTGCTGGCGCGCATGACTGAATTCTGGTTCAACCACCTGAACGTCTATGCCGGCAAGGGGCTGGTGCGCCCGTTCGTCGGCCACTACGCCATCCACGTCGCACGCACGCACGCGCTGGGCAGGTTCGAGGATCTGCTGCTGGCCAGCGCGCGCCATCCGGCGATGCTGTTCTATCTGGACCAGTACCAGAGCGTTGCCGAGGGCACGCCGCGCCCGGGCGGCGGCACGCGCGGGCTCAACGAGAACTACGCACGCGAATTGATGGAGTTGCACACCCTGGGCGCGGACGCCGGCTACAGCCAGGCCGACGTGCGCGAACTGGCACGCATCCTGACCGGCTGGACCGTCGCGCCCGAGGCCGCAGGCGGGTTTCGCTTCGCCCCGCGCCTGCACGACAGCGGGCGCAAGCGGCTGCTCGGGCAGGAATTCCCGCGCGGTCCGTTTGCCGGCGGCGAGCGCGAGGGCGAGGACGCGATCCGCATGCTGGCGCGCCAGCCGGCCACTGCCAGGCGGATCGGCAAGAGGCTGGCGCAGTACTTCGTCGCCGACGACCCGTCGCCGAGCCTGGTCCGGTCGCTCTCCGAGGTGTTCCTCGCGACCCAGGGCGACCTGCGCCGCGTGCTGCGCACGCTGTTCGAGTCGGCCGATTTCTGGGACCCCGGCAACCGCCTGTTCAAGACCCCGATGGACTTCGCCCTGTCCGCGCTGACGGTGGTGCAGGCCACCACCGACGATGCCTTGCTGTCTTCCAGCCAGCTTCGCCGCGCCCTGGTAGTGCTGGGTTACCTGAACAACGTCGGGCAGCCGATGCATGGCTGGCAGACACCCGACGGTTATGCGTTCGACGCGGCCACCTGGATGGTGCCGGAAGCCTTGACGCGGCGCGCCGACTGCGCGCTGGCGCTCGCGCAGCGCACGCAGGAGCCTTCCTTCCTGCGCGCCTACCTGGCGCCGCAAACGCTGCAGGCGATCGATCGCCAGCCGGCGCCCATGCGCGCCGGCCTGATGCTGGCCAGCGCCGAGTTCATGCGCAAGTGAGGTTGTCCCATGCGAACCCCAGCAAGGTCATCAGACGACCTCGACGCCGCCGAATCTTCTCCAGCCGCGACCGCGGGTGGCGGCACGGCACCCAGGCGGCCGGCGCCGTCGATCGACCGGCGCCAACTGCTGGGCGCGGCCGTAGGACTGGCCAGCGCCTGGGCCGCACCGATGGCATTCGGCGCAGGCCGCGGCAACCCGGGCCAGGGCCGGCTGGTACTGATATTCCTGCGCGGCGCCTACGACGGCCTGTCCGCGCTGGTGCCGATCGGTGAGCGCGACTACTACCGGATGCGCCCCACCATCGCCATCGGCGCGCCGGACGGCACGAACGAAACCGCTCTGGCACTGGACTCGCTGTTCGGCCTGCACCCGGCGCTGGCGCCAGTGCTGCCGTTGTGGCAGCAGGGCGTGCTCACCGCCGTGCCGGCGGCCGGCTCCCCGGCGGACACGCGCTCGCACTTCGAGGCGCAGCACGACTGGGAGGTCGGCATCCCGGGCCAGCGCGCGCATGTCGATGGCTGGATGAACCAGTTGGCCACCGGCCTGCAGCGCCGTTCGGCAACAGCGCCCGATGCCACTGTGGCACTCGACGTCGGCGAAGCCAATCCGGCCATCCTGGCCGGCGCTGCACCGGTGCAGCGCGTGGCACGCGGCGTGGCGGCTACCCGTGGCGGCGTGCTGGCCAACGCCGGAGCACGTGCAGCGGTGCTGAGCCTCTATGCCGGCAACGATGCCCTGTCGGAGAGTTTCCGCTCGGGGGCGCAGAGCCGCATGCAGACCGTCGAGACGCTGAGCATGGCCGAGGACATGGCGCCGCAGGGTGACGCACGCGCGCGCGAAATGCAGGCAGCCAACAACGGCGCCGCGCCCGCCGGCAGCCTGCTGCAGGACAGCCAGCACCTGGCCACGCTGATGCGCGCCAACCGCCGCCTGCGCCTGGGCTTCCTGTCGGCCGGCGGCTGGGACACGCACGCCAACCAGGGTGACCACCGTGGCGCGCTGGCCAACAACCTCGCCGCGCTGGCGGCCACGCTGGTGCAGCTGCGCCGCAGCTTCTCGGAACCCGACGACGTCGTCCTCGTGGCGAGCGAATTCGGCCGCACCAGCGCCGAGAACGGCAGCCGCGGCACCGACCACGGCCATGGCAACCTGATGTGGCTGCTGGGCTCGCGCGTCCAGGGCGGGCGCTGGCATGGCGGCTGGAACGGACTGGCGAGCGGCAACCTGCACGAGCAACGCGATCTCCCGGTCCTCAACGACTTCCGCGCCGTGATCGCGCAGGCGCTGCGCGCCACCCAGGGGCTCACGGCGAACGAACTCGATCGCCTGTTCCCCGGTTTCTCCTGGGACCGGTCGCTGGACGGACTGTTCAAGGCCTGAGCGCGCCGGGCCTGGCGCCGCCAGGCGCCCCAGGGGATGCGAAGGGACTTGGGCGAGGCCCTGCGTT
>JBDHRZ010000296.1:0-4478 GCA_039807845.1 Rhodoferax sp. | reverse complement strand
GAACGCGGCGCAGGCGCTGGCCCTGCTGGCGCGCCAGCGCTTTGACGTGGCGCTGCTGGACATCCACCTGCCCGGCATCGATGGCATGCAGTTGGCCCGCCAGCTGTCGACCTTGCCCGAGCGGCCGTGCATCGTGTTCGTGACCGCGCACGCGGAACACGCGCTGCAGGCGTTCGAGATCGAGGCGGTCGACTACGTCACCAAGCCGGTGCGCCTGTCGCGCCTGGTGATGGCGCTGCAGAAGGTCGAACGGCGCGTGCGCTCCGCGGCGCCGCCGGATGCGGGTGTGGGCTTCCTCACCGTGCAGGATCGCGGTCGCACCGAGCGCGTGCCCTTGCATGAGGTGGTCTACCTGAAGGCGGAGCTGAAGTACATCACCTTGCGCACGGCCGAGCGCAGCCTGATCCTCGACGCTGCGCTGAGTGAACTCGAGGAGCGCCACGGCGCCATTTTCCTGCGTGTCCACCGCAATGCCCTGGTCGCGCGCAACCGGGTGCGCGCGCTGGAGAAGCGCGAGGACGACGAGGACGGCGAGGCGTGGGCGGTGCGCCTGCAGGGCGTGCCGGAACTGCTGGCGGTCTCGCGGCGCCAGCTGGGGGCGGTGCGCGAGCTGCTCGCGGCGCCGGCCCGAGGGGCGCTCGACCAGTAGGCCACTGGCCGAGCGCGGGCGTGTTCGCAAACGCTCAGCCGGTGTTGCGCAGGCCGGCGGCGATGCCGTTGATCGAGATGTGGATCCCGCGGTGCATGTGCGCGTCGGCCAGCCCGGCACGGTAGCGCCGTACCAGTTCGACCTGCAGGTGGTGCAACGGATCGATGTATGGGAAGCGGTGCCGGATCGAGCGCTCCAGCGCTGCGTTGTCCGCCAGCCGTTGCGTGGCGCCGGTGATCAGCGCCAGCGCGTCCGCGGTGAGCCGCCATTCGGCTTCGATCATGTGCAGGATCTTGCGGCGCAGGCGCACGTTGGCCACCAGTTCGGCATAGCGCGAGGCGAGCGCCAGATCGCTCTTGGCCATGACCATGTCCACGTTCGACAGCAGCACGCGAAAGAATGGCCAGTCGCGTTCCATCTTCTTGAGCAACGCCAGCCGCTGCCTGCGCGAGGTCGATCCGGCTTCGTGCAGCCAGCCGTGGATTGCCGTGCCGAAGCCGTACCAGCCGTTGAGCATGAGGCGGCACTGGCCCCAGCTGAAGCTCCAGGGGATCGCGCGCAGGTCTTCGATCGCGTGCGAGGGCTTGCGCGAGGCCGGGCGTGAACCGATCTGCAGTTCGGTGATCTCGCGGATCGGTGTGGATTCGAAGAAGTAGGTGGCAAAGCCCGGCGTCTGGTAGACCAGCTTGCGGTAGGCCGCCATGCTGGAGCGGGACAACGCGGCGGCAGCCTGCAGGAACGCCGGCTCTGCGGGCTCGTGCACGGGCAGCAGGGTCGCCTCGAGCGTCGCCGCCACCAGGGTTTCCAGGTTGCGCCGGCCGATCTCCGGGTTGGCGTACTTGGAGCCGATCACCTCGCCCTGCTCGGTGAGGCGGATCTGGCCGCGCACCGTGCCCGGGGGCTGCGCCAGGATCGCCTGGTAGCTCGGTCCGCCGCCACGCCCGACGGTTCCGCCGCGCCCGTGGAACATGCGCAGCCGCACCGGCGGCCCGTCGGCCGGCTCCCGGGCCAGTTCGTCGAACAAGGCGACCAGCGCGATGCCTGCCAGGTACAGTTCCCAGTTGCTGGTGAAGATGCCGCCGTCCTTGTTGCTGTCCGAGTAGCCCAGCATGATGTCCTGCTCCGCACCGCTGCGCTGCACCATGGAATGGATGCCGGGCAGGGCGTAGAACGCGCGCATGATGGCGGCGGCGCCGCGCAGGTCGTCGATGGTCTCGAACAGCGGCACGACGATCAGGTCGGTGCGCGCCGCGCGGTCCAAAGTGCCGTGCATCAGGCCGGTCTCCTTCTGCAGCAACAGCACTTCCAGCAGGTCGCTCACTGATTCCGTGTGGCTGATGATGTAGTGGCGGATCGATTGCCGTCCGTAGCGCGAGAGCAGGTCGCGCGCGCAGTCGAAGATTGCCAGTTCGTCCTGCGCCAGGCGGGAGTACTCGTGCTCGACCACCTTCAGGGGGCGCGCGTCGGCCAGCAGGCGCAGCAGCACCTGCTGCCGGGCGGCCTCGTCCAGGCGGGCGTAGTCGGGTTCGATGCGCGCCACCGCGAGCAGTTCGGCGACGACTTCGGCGTGCTTGTCCGAATTCTGCCGCAGGTCGATCGTGGCCAGATGGAAACCGAACACCTCTACCGCGCGTATCAGCGGCCGCAGGCGGTGCGCCACCAGCGCGGCGCCGTGGTTCTGCAGCAGCGAGTCCTCGATCGTGCGCAGGTCGGTCACCAGTTCGGCGGCGCTCGCATACGGGTCCTGCGGTGCGACCGCGTGGCGCGCCGCTGCGCCGCCGGTGAGTGCGCGCAAGGAGGCGGCCATTCGCGCGTACATGCCGGTGAGCGCCAGCCGGTACGGTTCGTCGCGCCGATGTTCGCTGGTGTCGGGCGAGCGCGCGGCGAGTTCGCGCAGCGCATCGGAGACGGTCACCAGCACCGCCGAGGTCGACAGTTCGGCGCCGAGCCAGTGGATTTCCGTCAGATAGTGGCGAAGTGCCACTTCGCTCTGGCGCGCGAGTGCGTGGGCCAGCGTCTGCGCATTCACGTTCGGGTTGCCGTCGCGGTCACCGCCGATCCACTGGCCCATGCGCAGGAAGCTGTGGATGCCGTGCTGGCCGAGCGCGCGCTCCAGATCGTCGTAGAGCCGGGGGATTTCGCGCAGGAACGTGGCCTCGTAATAGCTCAGCGCGTTCTCGACTTCGTCCGCCACGGTCAAGCGCGTGAAGCGCAGCAGCCGGGTCTGCCACAGCTGGGTCACCCGGGCCCGCATCTGCGCCTCGTTGCGGGCGAGTTCGCGCGCTGTCCAGTCGCCCGTGCCCGGACCCGCCGCCAGTGCCTGCAGCCGGATCGCGTCGCGTTCGGCCAGCAGCCGGGCGATGCCGCGTTCCGCGTCCAGGATGCTCTTGCGCTGCACCTCGGTCGGGTGCGCCGTGAGCACGGGCGAGACGACGCTGCTGGCCAGCGTCTGCACGATGGTGGCCGGTTCGATGCCGGCCGCGTGCAGGCGCGACAGCGCCACCTCGATGCTGCCC
This sequence comes from Rhodoferax sp., assembly GCA_039807845.1. GTDB lineage: Bacteria > Pseudomonadota > Gammaproteobacteria > Burkholderiales > Burkholderiaceae_C > CAISIP01. The sequence goes on along the minus strand of JBDHRZ010000296.1, from coordinate 1,313 downwards.
TCCTGCGTGCTGCCGCCTTGCTCATGCACGGCGCGCCGGCGGATGTGGTGCCGGTCTTCCGCCAGGTTGGCGAGGTGGCTGAAGTAGGTGAACGCTCGGATCACGCTGACCGTCTGCTCGCCGCTGAGCCCCGCCAGCAGCTTCTTGAGGGCGCGGTCGGCGTCCTGGTCGGCGTGGCGCCGGAACGCAACCGACAGGATACGGATGCGTTCGACCAGCTCGAACGCCGCGTCGCCGTCCTGGTCGCGGATCACGTCGCCCAGGATGCGGCCCAGCAAGCGGATGTCCTCCACCAGCGGACGTTCGTTCTCGCGCGCGTTGCGGGCGCTCTGGGCTGGGGGTCGTGCGGCCATGGCGGAATGACGGGGAGCCCGCGGCGGGCGTGGGGGTCATGCTAGCATCGCCTGGCCCCGGAGCCTGCGCGGCCATCGATCGCGCGTGCGCCGGACTGGTCTCCACAGGCTCCCTCGACCACCAGCCGGTCCGTTTCATGAACCTGCCTGCACGCGCCCCGATCGTCATCGCCACCCGCGAGAGCCGCCTGGCCCTGTGGCAGGCACGTCACGTGCAGCAGCGGCTCGTTGCGCTCGGGCACGCGGTCGAACTGCTCGGCATGACCACGCGCGGCGACCAGATCCTGGACCGTTCGCTCAGCAAGGTGGGCGGCAAGGGGCTGTTCGTGAAGGAGCTCGAAGCGGCGCTCGAGGACGGCCGTGCCGACATCGCGGTGCATTCGCTCAAGGACGTGCCGATGGAACTGCCTGCCGGTTTCGTGCTGGCATGCGTCATGGAGCGCGAGGACCCGCGCGATGCCCTGGTCTCGAACCGGGTGTCGGAGCTCGCCGCGCTGGCCCGCGGCGCCGTGCTGGGCACCTCGAGTCTGCGCCGTGCGGTGCTGCTGCGCGACGCGCTCGGTCGGCTCGGTCGCGACGACGTGTGCATCGCGCCGCTGCGCGGCAATCTCGACACGCGCCTGCGCAAGCTCGACGAGGGCGGCTTCGACGCCATCGTGCTGGCCGCTGCCGGGCTGAAGCGATTGGGGTTGGCCGAGCGCATCCGGCACTGCTTCGAGCCGGCGCAGATGCTGCCTGCCGCCGGCCAGGGGGCGCTCGGAATCGAAGTGCGCGCAGACCGGCCGGACCTGCTGCGGCTGCTCGCGCCGCTCGCGCACCAGCCGACCGCACTCGCGGTGGCCGCTGAACGCGAGGTCAGCCGTGCGCTCGGTGGCAGCTGTTCGATGCCGCTGGCGGCGTACGCGTGCTGGGAAGGCGCGCTGCTGGTCCTGCATGCGGCCTGGGGCGAGCCGCGCGAGG
>JBDHRZ010000295.1:0-4487 GCA_039807845.1 Rhodoferax sp. | reverse complement strand
TCGCCGACAGCACGAAGGTCACGATGTTGGACAGGATCATCGGGATCGAATGCAGCGCGATGCCGTAGACCAGCCACATCGCGATGCCGGCGGTGAACACCACGTACATGCCCAGCGAGATGCTGCGGGTGTCGCGGGTGCGGATGGTCTTGGCCGCCTGCGGCACGAACGCCAGCGTGGTCATCGTCGCCGCCACGTAGCCGGCCCATTCCATCGACATCAGCGCGCTCCGTTGCCCTTGGCGTCGTCGCTTCCGGCCTGGTGGCGGCCCTTGTCGTCTCGATACACCACGCCGTCCTTCATCACGAAGTCGACCTTCATCGTCACCGAGATGTCGGCCAGCGGGTCGCCCGGCACGGCGACGATGTCGGCGCGCTTGCCCGGCTCGATCACGCCCTGGTCGTCCACGCCCAGCACCTGCGCGGCGTAGAACGTGGCCGACTGCAGCGCGTACGACGCCGGGATGCCGGCATCGACCATGTAGCCGAATTCGCGGGCGTTCTCGCCGTGCGGGCCGACGCCCATGTCGGTGCCGAAGGCGATCTTCACGCCGGCCTTGTAGGCCTTCGCCGCGGTCTCCTGGATCAGCGCGCCGATGCGCGCGGCCTTGGGCCGGATCACTTCGGGGAAATAGCCGTCGATCTTCGCCTTGTCGGCGACGAAGCGGCCGGCGGTGATGGTCGGCACGTACCAGGCGCCCTTCTGCTTCATCAGCGCCATGATCTCGTCGTTCATGTAGGTGCCGTGCTCGATGCTGGTGACCCCGGCCAGCACCGCGCGCTTCATGCCCTCGGCCCCGTGCGCGTGCGCGGCGACGCGGTAGCCGTAGTCCTTCGCGGTGTCCACGACCGAGCGGATCTCGTCGACCGTGAACTGCGGCGCGTCGCCGGAGCGGGCGTAGCTGAGCACGCCGCCGGTGGCGGTGATCTTGATCACGTCGCTGCCGTCCTTGTAGCGCTGGCGCACGGCCTGGCGGGCCTCGTCCACCGAGTTGATCACGCCTTCGGTGGGGCCGGGCGGGCCGACCAGATGCGACAGCGTGGCGTTGTAGCCGTTGGTGGGGTCGGCATGGCCGCCGGTGGTGGCGATCGCGGTGCCGGCGGCCCAGATGCGCGGTCCCGGGATCAGCCCCTGGTTGACCGCGTCGCGGATGTGCAGCGCCGGCGTGCCGCCGAGGTCGCGCACGCTGGTGAAGCCGGCCATCAGCGTGCGCCGGGCGTAGGCGACGCCGCGCAGCGCGAAGTCCACCTGGTCGAGGCGGAACTCGTCCTCGTAGGACTTGGGGCTGGACTGGTCGCTGAGATGCACGTGCAGGTCGGTCCAGCCCGGGGTGCAGGTCTGGCCGGACAGGTCGACCGGCGTCGTGCCCGGGGCGTCGACGGCGCCGGGCACCACTTCGGCGATCTTCCCCGCACGCACCACCACCGTCCTCGCATCGAGCAGTTTCCCGGCCCGGCTGTCGAACAATCGCCCGCAGTGCAGGCTGAAGTCTTCGGCGGACGCGACGGCGGGTGCGCAGGCGGCGAGGGCGAGCGCGGCGGTCAGGGCGGTGCGGTGCATGGCGGGACTCCCCGGGGGCGTCCCGCGATCATAGCCGGTCGCGCAGGTCGCGACCGGTCGCCACGATCACATCACCGGGATGAGCGCATCAAGGCCGGCGCGCCGGTCCGGGCTTGGCGATCAGACCTTGACTTCCATCGGCTTCACCTCGACCGCCGGCATCAGGCGCTGGGTGAAGTACTTGTCCTGGAAGTACTTGATCTTGTCGCACATCACCGGGTGCGGGATGCCTTCGTAGAAGAAGATCTCCTTGTCGAAGCCGATCGCCTTCAGCTCCTGCGGCAGCATCAGCGCGCGACGCTCCTCGGACTCGCTGCGGCTGAATTCGCGGCCGCGGGTGAAGCTGTCCTTGCGCACGGTGGTGTAGCCGAGCATCTCGGAGTAGTCGTTGGCGTCCTGCTGCTCGCGCGGCGCGTAGACGATCTGCAGCGCGTGGTTGGTGATCATCGTCCGCGACAGGTCCTTGCCGTAGGTCGCGTCGAGCTGCGACATGCTCTGGATGATCGGCAGCAGGCGGATGTTGTAGCCCGCCATGTACGACACCGCGGTGGAGATGATGTCGACCTTGCCGATGGAGGTGAACTCGTCCATCAGCAGCAGGCACTGGTGCTTCAGCTCCTTGTTGTTCTGCGGCAGCTCCTTGGTGTTGATGTTGATGAGCTGGCTGAAGAACAGGTTGATGATCAGCCGGCTCTCGGCCAGCTTGTTCGGCTGGATGCCGATGTAGATCGTCATCTTCTTCTTGCGCACGTCGGTGAGCAGGAAGTCGTCGGCGCTGGTCACCGCGTCGAGGATCGGGTTGATCCAGGCGTTCAGCGGCTCCTTGAAGGTGCCGAGGATCGAAGCGAAGGTCTCGTCCGCCTGCGACAGCAGGCCGGCGAACGCGGTCTTGGCGTGGCTGCTGAGGAACGGGCGCTGCGCCAGGTCCTTCAGGAACGGCTTGAGCTCCTGCTTGCCGTCGCCGGAGGACAGGCGATAGATCGCGCCGATGGTCGGCGGCTTGGAGAACGGGAAGCCGATCTTCTGGTCGTCGTCGTACTTCTCGAACAGGTACAGGGCGAACGCCATGAACGCGTTGCGGGCCTGGCTCACCCAGAACTTCTGGTCCTCGGCGCCGTCCGGGTAGAGCATCGCCGCGATGCTCATCAGGTCGGACACGCGGAACGCCGGGTCGCTGGAGACGTAGGTCAGCGGGTTCCAGCGATGGCTGCGCCGGTCCTCGGCGAACGGGTTGAACAGGTAGATCTCGTGGCCGACGCTGGCGCGCCAGCCGCTGGTCAGGTCGAAGTTCTCCTGCTTGATGTCCAGGACCACCATCGATTCCTGGTAGTCGAGCAGGTTCGGGATGACGATGCCCACGCCCTTGCCCGAACGGGTCGGCGCGGCGAGGATCACGAACTGCTGGCCGCCCAGCCGCACCAGCTTGCCGCCGAACTTGCCGACCACGATGCCGTTCTTGTGCGGCTTGAACATGTCCTTCTCGGACAGGTCGCCGGCGGTGGCGAAGCGCGCGTCGCCGTGCAGCGCCCGCTGCCTCGGGATCAGCGCCATGATCGTCAGCACCAGCCAGCCGACCAGCGGCAGGCCGAAGCCGATGGCGCCGCTCATCTTGATCTTCTTGGCGTAGGGCAGGACCTGCGGCGTGTGCATCGCCTTGTAATAGGTCAGCCAGGTGTCCCAGTGCGGCTTGTGCCCGTGCAGCTTGAGCATCATCAGGATGATGTAGCCCGACAGGTACAGTCCCATCGCCACGGCCGCGACCAGGAGGATGCTGAGGAAGGCCACTTTGGCCTTGGTGTTGGAATTCTGGTTGCTCACGAATCGGCGTCCTGCGATGGTCCAGGGGTCCGGGAAGGGGAGGTCGGTCGGGATGCCGGCGGGCCTGCCGGGGCATGCCGCCGGATGTCGATGCGTCGCAGGTCGCGAGACCGGGAGCGGTCAGGATGCATGCAGCGTGGCGTGGCGGTGCCGATGGTTTCAGTTGCAACCGTTTCCAGCGCACACCCCATGCCGCAATCCCCTGTCGACCGGCTTCGATCTTAATCCATCCGCAGGGGGCGGTCGCAACCGTTTCGCCAGCACGCCGCAACACGGTGGCCGGGTGCATACGCGGCCGTGCGTTACAAGCGGAATCTGAGACGCATTGCCTGTTTTGAATTATGATTGTCTCGCAAGTTTCGTTGACAGTCCCCGCGGGCCTGTGGACCATTGCCAAGGGGATAAGGGAGAAACAGGGCATGCCCCGTTTCATCGATCACAATCGCTGCACGATGGACGCAGACGCACACAGGAGGGGGCTGCCTTGTTGCCGGGAATGGAGCTGATGGGCTGCCAGGGGCTGTCCGTCCCCAACGAAGTCATGCACCACGTGGTGCAGGTCGAATCGGCCTTCAATCCCTATGCCATCGGCGTCGTGGGCGGCCGCCTCGTGCGCCAGCCCCGCAACCTGCCCGAGGCCCTCGCCACCGTCCGCATGCTGGAGGGGCGCGGCTTCAACTTCTCGATCGGCCTGGCCCAGGTCAACCGCTACAACCTCGGCAAGTACGGCCTGAATTCCTACGAAAAGGCGTTCGAGCCCTGCGCCAACCTCACGGCCGGCTCGAAGATCCTGGCCGAGTGCTACCACCGTGCCGGCGGCGACTGGGGCAAGTCCTTCAGCTGCTACTACTCCGGCAACTTCCAGACCGACTTTCACCACGGCTATGTCGACAAGGTGATTGTCGCTGCGCGCAGCCAAACGGGCCGCGGAAAGGGGGTTCCCGCCCCTGAATGACCCCAGCCCCTCACCACGCGAGCAGCCGCATCAGAGCTGCACTTTTCTTTCCCTTGAGTTCTTCACCACCCTGCAAAGGAAGCCAATCATGAACAGCAACAAGCAAGCCCAGATCGCCACCGCTCAAGACCAGGGCGCCAAGTACCGCACCTTC
>JBDHRZ010000294.1:0-4493 GCA_039807845.1 Rhodoferax sp. | reverse complement strand
GACGATGATCCGAAGGGGAGGCTGCAGGCGCCCCGGACCCGCCAGGCGCCTACCGATGGCGGAACACCGGCTTGCGCTTGTTCAGGAAGGCGTCCATGCCTTCCTTCTGGTCCTCGGTGGCGAACAGCGCCTGGAACAGCCGGCGCTCGAACATCACGCCATCGGACAGTCCCCCCTCGAAGGCGCGGTTCACCGACTCCTTGGCGGCCATCACCGCGAGTTGCGAGTAGTCGCTGATCATCAGGGCCGCGGTCAGCGCCTCGTCCATCAGCTTGTCCAGCGGCACCACGCGGCTGACCAGGCCGGCGCGCTCGGCCTCGACCGCGTCCATCATGCGCCCGGTGAGCACCAGATCCATCGCCTTGGCCTTGCCGATCGCACGCGGCAGGCGCTGGGTACCGCCCGCCCCGGGAATCACGCCCAGCTTGATCTCGGGCTGGCCGAAGCGCGCGTTGTCGGCGGCGATGATGAAGTCGCACATCATCGCCAGCTCGCAGCCGCCGCCCAGCGCAAAACCGCTGACCGCGGCAATCACCGGCTTGCGCACCTGGCGCACATGCTCCCAATTGCGCGTGATGAAGTCACTGCCGTAGGTTTCGGCGAAGCGGTAGTTGGCCATCGCCGCGATGTCGGCGCCGGCGGCAAAGGCCTTCTCGCTGCCGGTGACGATCATGCAGCCGATGGCAGGGTCGGCGTCGAAGCCCTTGAGCGCCGCACCCAGCTCCTCCATCAACTGGTCGTTCAGCGCATTGAGTTGCTTCGGGCGGTTGAGCGTGACCACGCCGACTTTGCCGGCTTCGGTGCGGACCTGGATCGTTTCATGACTCATCGGGGGTGCTCCACGCATGTGTGCAGACTGTCGGGTACTCGCTTGGACGCGGGACCGGCCTGCGATGGTAAATTGGCCATTTTCACAGGAAGCCCGATGATGAGCGAATCGACCGTGATCCATGAAGAGCGTGGCGCCGTGGCAATCGTCACCCTGAACCGCCCGCAGGCGCTCAACAGCGTCAACCGCCAGATGCACCACGACCTGTGGCCGGTGCTGGACGCGGTGCAGGCCAATCCTGCGATCCGCGCGCTGGTGCTCACCGGCGCCGGGCGCGCCTTCTGTGCCGGCGCCGACCTGGCGTCACTCGACCTCACGCCCGGCCCCGACCTGGCCCGGCGGGCCGACCCCACGCCGCTGATCGAAGAACAGTTCAACCCGACCGTGCGCCGGCTGCTTGCGCTGCGCATGCCCAGCATCGCCGCGGTCAACGGCGTGGCGGCCGGCGCCGGGGCTTCGCTTGCGATGCTGTGCGACATCACGATCGCCGCACCGGGAGCGAGCTTCATCCAGGCGTTCAGCAAGATCGGCCTGGTGCCCGACGCTGGCGGCAGCTGGCTGCTGCCGCAGCGCCTGGGGCTGGCGCGCGCGATGGGGCTGGCGCTGACCGCAGACAAGCTGCCGGCTGCGCAGGCGCGCGACTGGGGCCTGATCTGGGATGTCGCAGACGACCCGCTGGCTGCCGCCATCGCACTGGCGCAACGGCTGGCCGGGATGCCGACCAAGGCACTGGTGGCCACGCGCGCACTGCTGCGCAGCGCCCAGACGCGCTCGCTGGAGGAACAGTTGAACGCCGAACGCGACACCCAGGCGGAAATGGGCGCCACGCAGGACTTCATCGAAGGGGTGCTGGCGTTCCAGGAAAAGCGCGCGCCGCGGTTCACCGGGCAGTAGGTCCGAGACCAGCCACAGCCAAAGGCGGTCGTCCCATCGGAGCACCTGCGCCTGACGGCTGCGGTGCGAGCGCCTTGGGAGCGGCCCGGCGGCGACCCATCGGAACACCTGCGCCTGACGGCTGCGGTGCGAGCGCCTTGGGAGCGGCCCGGCGGCGCTCAGTGCTCGTCATCCAGCCAGCGCCCCAGCAGGCTGGCGTCGCGCACCGTCAGCTTCCAGCTGGTCTGGCCCTGCGGCAGGCGCAATGGAACGCGCAGCAGTTGCCGATCGCGCGCCACCAGGGCGGTCACGGCGCGTGCCGCGCCGGCGTACAGGGCCAGCTCATCGAGGCGCAGCAGGCGCCAGCTGCGTGCCAGGTGGCCGCGCCCGACCTCGATGCCCAGCCACTCGTCACCAGCCGCGAAACCGGCACGCTCGGCCGCGCCGCCGCGCAGCACGGTCTTGACCACGATGCCGCTTGCCTGCTCGGCCACGCGCAGGCCCAACGCCTGCGCCGGTTGCGCCGGCTCCTCGATCACCGCCACGCCGTGCTGCTCGAGCAGCTCCTGCAGCGGCAGTTCACGCGTACCGTGGGCCCAGGCGTCGAGCTCCCGGCCCCAGGGGCGGCCGGTGGATTCGTGCAGTTCGTCGCGCAGATCCTGCTCAGTCATCGGGCCGCCCGCGCAGCGCCGCCACAGGCCGCGCATCACGTCGTCGAGCGTGACCTTGCCGTGCGCGCGCAGGCTCAAGTCCAGGCACAGGGCGATGCACGCACCTTTGCTGTAGTAGCTCACCGTGGCGTTCGGGGTGTTCTCGTCCGGCCGGTAGAACTTCACCCAGGCATCGAAACTGGCCTGCGCCACGCTCTGCACCAGGCGGCCCGGCGCCTGCAGCACCTGGTTGATGGTCTTGCCGAGCAGGCGCAGGTACTGCGCATCGTCGAGCAGCCGGGCGCGGCGCAGCAGCAAGTCGTCGTAGTAGCTGGTGAAGCCTTCGAAGAACCACAGCAGCCGCGTGTAGTTCTCCTGGCCGTAGGCATAACGGGCGAATTCGGCCGGACGCAGGCGCTTGACGTTCCAGGCGTGGAAGTATTCGTGGCTGATCAGGCCCAACAGGGTGGTATAGCCATCCGGCTGGCGCTGCACCGGCGCACCATTCGCCAGCCGCGGCAGGTCCTTGCGCGCGGCGACCAGTGCGGCGCCGTCGCGATGCTCCAGGCCGCCACAGCCGTCCTCCACCGTGTTGAGCATGAACAGGTAGGTGCGCTGCGGCGCCCGGGCGGCGCTGCCACGCTTGCCGCCGTGCCAGAACTGGATCGCGGCCGCGCAGACGCGCTGGCTGTCGGCGAGCAGGCGCTGCGCGTCGAAGCCGGCCGGCGCACCGGCCACCACCATGCGGTGCGGCACGCCGGCGGCGACGAATCCCCCGCTCCAGAACGCACCCAGCTCGACCGGGCAGTCCACCAGCTCGTCGTAATCCTGCGCCAGGTAGCAGCCCCAGCCGCGCCGGTCGACCTTCCAGGGCACCAGACTGGTGGCCACCTGCCAGGACAGGCGCTGCGGGCCGCCCACGAGTTCGAGCAGGTGTGGCAGCCCCGCCTGCCCTTCGACGCGCAGGAACAGGCTGGTGCCGTTGAAGAATCCGCGCTGTGCGTCGAGCCAGGCCGCGCGCACCGAGTCGTCGCGCGCGTACACCTCGTAATGCAGCTCCAGCGGCTGGTCCGACTCGCAGTCCACCTCCCAGCTGCACTTGTCGAGCTGGCGCATCGGGCAGACCCGCGTCGACTGGCGTGCCACCAGGTGCTGCAGATGGCGCGAGAATTCCCGCACCAGGTAGCTCCCCGGGATCCACACCGGCAGCGCCAGCAGTTGCAGCGGCTGCGGCCGCGCCACCGTGAGCGTGATGCGGTACAGGTGCGTGTGCGGCTCGGGCAGTTCGACCCGGTACCTCACCGCCGCATGGTGGCCGTTCGCGCCTTTCGCACGCGGCGGCGCCGTCCCCTGGGCCGCCTGCGCCATCCTGTCGGCCTGCGTGCTCACGTCAGCGCCCGTGGTCGCATCGGTCGCACCCGCGCCTCGGAGTCTGGTTGCATGGGAATCACGCGCTCAGTTCGCACCGGCGAGGAATTTCTCGACCTGCGCCGCCTTGATCGCACCTGGCACCCGGGTGCCGTCCGCGAATACCAGCGTCGGCGTGCCAGTGACCTTGTGCTTGCGACCCAGTTCCACGTTGCGCGCGATCGCGCCCACGTCGCAGTTGGCCGGCAGCGCACCGACCGGCAGCGCCTGGTCGCGCACCATCAGGTCCTGCCACATCTTGCCGGGATCCTTCGCACACCAGATTCGGCGCGATTTCTCGACCGAATCCTGGCCCAGGATGGGGTAGAGGAACATGTGGATGGTGATGTTGTCCACACCCTGCAGGTCACGCTCGAAGCGCTTGCAGAAGCCGCAGTTCGGGTCCTCGAACACGGCCAGCCTGCGCTTGCCGTTGCCGCGCACGATGGTGAACGCATCCTTCAGCGGCAGGGTATCGAAGTTCACCGCCATCAGCTTGTCGACCCGCTCCTCGGTCAGGTTGCGCCGCGCCCGGGTGTCGAGCAGGCTGCCCTGGATGAGGAAGTTGCCCTCGGAGTCGGTGTAGAAGATGTCCGTGCCGTTGACGCGGACCTCGTAGAGCCCGGGCATCGGGGTCTTGCTGACTTCATCGAGCTTTTGCAACTGCGGAATGCGCTCGGCCAGGTTCTTGCGGATCACCGCCTCCTGCGCCAGCGACGGCAGCGCCGCCGCCA
>JBDHRZ010000293.1:0-4512 GCA_039807845.1 Rhodoferax sp. | reverse complement strand
AGATTCGCGCATTGCTGGGTCTGCGAGACAACCCGATGCAGGACTGTGGGGAGGTCAACACGCTGCTGGAGGCCCATATTCAACAGGTGGAAATGCGTGTGTCCGCGCTGTTGCAGTTAAAGCGGCACTTGGTTGATTTGCGCGAGAAGTGTTCTGGCTCTCGATCTGTAGAGGCGTGCGGCATTTTGCAAGGGTTGGGCAATTGCAATTGCCATGGTGAAAGTGCCACGAAAAGTCAAACATCTGGGTAAGTAAGGGCTTAGCGTGCTTTATTTTCCGTTTTCTGAGGCGACCCCATTAACGGCCAATCGAAACGGCCGCCAATTCAACGCCAGCCAGCGCTGCATCTGACGGCAGGCTTCACCCAGCACCCACGCGCCGATTTTGGGCATCAGCCCGGACGATTCGGCCAGTGGCAGGAACGCGCCCGGCGGCAGCAGGCCAAGGCTCGGGTGCCGCCAGCGCAGCAGCGCTTCCGCGCTGGCAATTCGGCCGCGGCGCAGATCGACGATGGGCTGGTAGTGCAGCTCAAGCTGCCGATGCTCGGCCGCCTGGGCCAGTTGCGCCGCCGTCCAGCCATCCGGCTCGGTAGCGCTCATGATCTTCCCTTGAACGCCCGCATCGCCCGCGCCAGGGACAGGACGAACAAGCCGGTCAGGCCGAACGCCGCAATGCCCCAATACTTGCCGAGGAACGCACCGGCGGTGGTGCCGGCAAGAACGATGGCGAGCACCGGCAGGTGGCAGGGACAGGTCAGCGCGGCGAGCAGGCCCCACAGGTAGCCGGCGACCGGCTTGCGCGCCTCGGGGGAAACGCGCTCCGGGCTGTTCATGCCGAGATCTCCGACGTGCTGTGCGCCAATTCGGTCAACTGCGTTTCCAGGTTCGTCAGCGCTTGGCGTCGGCGCTCGACGAGGTGGCACAGGTCGGCAAGATGCGCCGACGCTTCATCGCCGTCTGCGGTGTCCAGCGCCCGGCACAGCCGCGTCAGCAGGTCGAGGCCGATGCCGGCCTCCAGGGCGGCTCGCACGAAGCACAGCCGCTGCAAGGCGGCCGCGTCGAACACCCCGTAGCCGCCGGCGGTGCGCGCCACCGGCCGCAGCAGCCCACGCACCTTGTAATCGCGCACGACATGTACGCTCACACCGGCCTCATGGGCCAGACGCGATACCGTGTAGGCGTTCATCGACCACCTCCTGTTCCTCACCCGGCGCAGCAGGACAGCTGCTTCACGTCCTTGTTGAACGTCTGCGCCGCGAGCTTCAACCCTTCGACCATCGTCAGGTACGGGAACAACTGGTCGGCCAGTTCCTGCACCGTCATGCGATTGCGGATCGCGAGCACTGCGGTCTGGATCAGTTCGCCCGCTTCGGGCGCCACCGCCTGTACACCGATGAGCCGTCCGCTACCTTCCTCGATGACCAGCTTGATGAAGCCGCGCGTGTCGAAGTTGGCGAGCGCGCGCGGTACGTTGTCGAGCGTGAGCGTACGGCTGTCAGTCTCGATGCCGTCGTGGTGCGCTTTCGCCTCGCTGTAGCCCACCGTCGCCACTTGCGGATCGGTGAACACCACGGCTGGCATCGCGCTCAGATCCAGCGCCGCGTCACCGCCGGTCATGTTGATCGCGGCACGGGTGCCCGCCGCGGCCGCCACATAGACGAACTGCGGCTGGTCGGTGCAGTCGCCGGCGGCGTAAATGTGCGGGTTACTCGTGCGCATGCCCTTGTCGATGACGATGGCGCCCTGCGCATTGAAGGTGACGCCTGCCGCTTCGAGGTTCAGGCCGCGTGTGTTCGGTGCGCGGCCGGTGGCGACCAGCAGCTTGTCGGCGGCAATGATGCCGTGCCCGGTGGTCAGTACGAATTCCCTGTCCGCATAAGCGACGTGGCTCGCCTGGGTATGCTCCAGCACCTCGATGCCCTCGGCACGGAAGGCGGCGGTGACGGCCTCGCCGATGGCCGGGTCTTCGCGGAAGAACAGCGTGTTGCGCGCCAGGATCGTGACCTGGCTGCCCAGCCGGGCGAAGGCCTGTGCCAGTTCGACGGCCACCACCGACGAGCCGATCACGGCGAGCCGCTCGGGGATGCTGTCGCTCACCAGTGCCTCCGTTGATGTCCAGTACGGCGTGTCCTTCAGCCCGGGGATCGGCGGCACGGCCGCACTGGCGCCGGTGGCGACCAGGCAGCGGTCGAACGCCACCACGCGCTCGCCACCTTCGACCAGGCGCACGGTCAGGGTGTGTTCGTTCTTGAAACTGGCCTCTCCGCGCAGCACGGTGATGGAAGGATTGCCGTCCAGGATGCTCTCGTACTTGGCGTGGCGCAGTTCATCGACGCGCGCCTGCTGCTGGGCCAACAATCGCTCGCGCAGGATCGCCGGCGGGGCGGCTTTGATGCCGCCATCGAACGGGCTTTCCCGGCGCAAATGGGCGATGTGGGCGGCGCGGATCATGATCTTGGACGGCACGCAGCCGACATTGACGCAGGTGCCGCCGATGGTGCCGCGCTCGATCAACGTGACCCGCGCGCCTTGCTCGATGGCCTTCAGCGCCGCCGCCATCGCGGCACCGCCGCTGCCGATGACAGCGATATGTAAACCACCCCCATCGCCCCCCGCCTTGTCGCCACTGCCCAGCCACTCGCGCATCTTGCCGAGCAACCCGCTGCCCATCGCGGCGGGCGGCGCATCGGCGAGCGCGGCCCGGTAGCCAGCTGCTGCGACTGCCGAGACGAGCATCGTCGGATCAAGCGCCGGCTCCCCGCTCACACGGGCCAAGGCGTCAGGGTACGACACCTCCGCCTTATGAACACCGGGCACGGTGAGAAGCACCTTCTCGACGTGGTTTGCGCAGGAATCGCAAGTCATCCCGGTGACGTGCAGAACACGGCCATTCATTTCATACCCCCTTCTTCTGGTTCAGTCCGATTTCAACTTCGCAGCAGACCGCTTCCGCCCGCCGGCGACGCCAGGCGTAGATCGTGATACCAACAAAAATGACGAGGGCCGGGATCAGCACGTAATCAAGCCACCCAACCCAGGCGGACAGACCCAGGACGCCGAGCAAAATCACGAGAACGGGCGTCGCGCAGCACACTGCGGCGATCACCGAACCGGCGATACCGGTCTTGAGCAAGGTCCGGTTATCCATGACTTACTTCTTGAGGCCGGAGGGATAGCCGGCGTCGGCGGTGGCCTTGGTGAGAGCTTGGACGTTGGTCTTCGTATCGTCGAAGGTGACGACGGCCTCGAGCTTCTCGAAGCTCACCGCGGTCTTGCTCACGCCTTCGACCTTGGAGAGCGCTTTCTTGACCGTGATCGGGCAGGCGGCGCAAGTCATGCCGGGCACCGACAGCGTGACAGTCTGCGTGGCGGCCCACACCGGGGCAGCAACGGCGACGAGGACGAGGGAGGCAAACAGCTTTTTCATGGCGAACTCCTGATCAGTAGAAAAATGGCACGACGAAGGGAAAGGCGAGCGCGACCAGAACCAGCGCGGCCACGATCCAGAAAATGAGCTTGTAGCTGCCGCGCACCTGTGGAACTGCGCAGACCTCCCCCGGCTTGCAGGCTTGCACCGGGTGGAAGATGCGCCGGTAAGCAAAGAACAGCGCCACCAGCGCCGTGCCGATGAAGATCGGGCGGTATGGCTCCAGCACCGTCAGGTTGCCGATCCAGGCGCCGGAAAAGCCAAGCGCGACCAACACGAGGGGGCCGAGGCAGCAGGTCGAGGCGAGGATGGCCGCGACACCTCCGGTGGCCAGCGCGCCACGACCGGTCTTGGGTTCTGACATAAAGCTTCTCCTTCTGGGTCTTCGCTTGATGTTGTAACGTTACTGCCGTAGTCAACTACGGAGTCAAGCGGGATGGAGAACGGTCTGAAGAACCTGACCATCGGCGCCTTCGGTAAGGCGGCCGGGGTCAATGTGGAGACGATCCGGTTCTATCAGCACAAGGGCTTGCTGCCCGAACCGGCGCGGCCCTATGGCAGCATCCGCCGCTACGGCAAGGCGGATGTAGCCCGGGTGAAGTTCGTGAAATCGGCCCAGCGCTTGGGCTTCAGCCTGGATGAGATCGCCGAGCTGCTGCGGCTGGAGGATGGCACCCACTGCGACGAAGCCAGCCGCCTGGCCGAGCACAAGCTCCAGGACGTGCGCGCCAAGCTGGCCGACCTGGCGCGCATGGAGGTCGTGCTGTCCCAACTCGTGTGCGCCTGCCATGCACGCCAGGGAAGTGTTTCGTGTCCGCTGATTGCGTCGTTGCAAGGCGAAACGAGCCTCGCCACGTCGGCAGGGGACCGGCTTGGGCGAGCTATGCCTTAGCGTACGATTTGTTCCGTTTCGTGAGCTGCCCCCAAGACGGAGGGTTGGTCATGCGAAGCGATCAACCTTTGTTCCCTGCTTTGACCTTGACCGGACGGTGCTGCCGTCCGGCCTCAGCTCAACGGGCGACTAGATCTTCGGGCGTATCAACCAACATTGCCGTTTTTACCAGGCGCTCTACAGTCTGCCTGGCC
>JBDHRZ010000292.1:0-4533 GCA_039807845.1 Rhodoferax sp. | reverse complement strand
GAAGGCGCTCGCACCGAAGCCGGCAGGCGGAGGTGTTCCGATCGGACGCCGCCGGGCCGCTCCCAAGGCGAACAGCCGGACAGCTACGAGGTGTCGGGGACGGAGCTCCGCGCCGCTGCGCGGCGCTACGGTCAGTCCCCGAGGCATCAGCTTCGCAGTGCGCAGCACGGAGGGTCGTCCAATGAACGCGCAGATGGTCTTGACGATGGGGCAGGATGCCTTGTTCACGTTGCTGCTGGTGGCGGCGCCGATCCTGGGCGTCGTGTTGCTGGTCGGCCTGGTGATCAGCCTGTTCCAGGCCATCACGCAGATCAACGAAGCCACGCTGACCTTCATCCCCAAGCTGATCGCCGCGATGCTGGCGCTGGGGATCGCCGGCCCCTGGATGCTCAGCATGCTGATCGATTTCATCCGGCGCACCATCGAGACGATCCCCGGCTCCCTGGCCTAGGCGCTTGTGATGATCACAAGCTCCGACCGGTGCTGACGTCCATCCGACCGTGATCTCGATTTCGGAAGCGCAGATCATGGGCTGGCTGTCGCCGATCCTGTGGCCGTTCCTGCGCGTGTTGGCGGTGTTCACGGCGGCGCCGGTGCTTTCGTCACGTGCGTTTCCGATGCGCACCAGGATCGGACTGGCATTCCTCGTTGCCTATGCGGCGCAGGCCGGCATGCCGGAGCAGCCCGTGATCGATGTGAACAGCCCCCAGGCCCTCGGGGTGCTGGTGCAGCAAGTGGGTATCGGTCTGTCGATCGGCTTCGCGGTGCGCCTCGTCTTCAGTGCGTTCGAGCTGGCCGGGCAGATCGTCGGCTTCCAGATGGGCCTGGGTTTTGCCGCGTTCTTCGACCCGTCCACCAGCGCACAGTCCAGTGCCACGGGCCGCTTCTACAACAACATGGCGATGCTGTTGTTCATCGTCATGAACGGGCACCTGCTGATCCTGATGGCGGTGCTGCACAGCTTCAATGCGTTTCCGGTCGATCAGAATTTCCTGCGCGCGCTCGAGACCATGGGCCTGTACCGGCTGGGTGCCGAGGTGTTCGCCAGCGCGTTCTGGATTTCCCTGCCGGTGGTGGCGATGCTGGTCTTCACCAACCTGGCGCTGGGGATCGTGTCGCGTGTTGCGCCGCAGATGAACATCTATGCGATCGGGTTCCCGATCACCCTGTCGGTCGGCCTGGTCGGCGTGGCGATCGCATTGCCGATGCTCGAGCAGCCGTTTGCCCTGTTGCTGCAACGCATGCTGGAACTGTTCAATCGCTGAACCAGGACAACGCAGTCGACCGCTTGCACGTGTCTCCCGGGCCGCGTGGTTGCGGGCCTTGGCAGCTTCGATGGCGTTCACACCATGTTGTTGCGGATCGCGTAGACGGTCAGCTCGGCATTGTTGGACAGCTTGAGCTTTTCCAGTACCCGGGACCGATAGACGCTGACGGTCTTCGGACTGAGCATGAGCTCGGTGGCGATGTCCGACAGGCGCTTGCCGGAGGCGATCTTCAGCAGCGTCTGCATTTCCCGCTCGGACAGGGACGCGTGCAGCGCTTCGTTGGAGGGCGCGTGCAGGTTGTCGACCAGCATCTGCGCCACGGCCGGGCTGACATACTTCTTTCCCTGGGCCACGGTACGCACCGCTGCGACCAGTTCGCTCGGATCGCCGGCCTTGTTGACATAGCCCTGGGCACCCGCGCGCAGGCAGCGGATCGCATACTGGTCTTCCGGATACATCGAGACGATCAGCACGCGCACCTGCACCTCGGCGTCCTTCAGGCTGCCGAGCACCTCCAGCCCGCCACGTCCGGGCAGGCTCAGGTCGAGCACCAGCACGTCGCAGGGGGTGCTGCGCAGCGCATCGCGTACCTCGGAGTAGCTGCCGGCTTCGCCGACGACCTGGATGTCGACCGCATCGGCCAGCGTGTCCCTGATGCCGCGGCGCACCACGGCGTGGTCATCGCAGAGTATTACGCGGATCATTCGGATGCCTCCTTCGAGCCTGGTTGCAGCGCGTCGTCCAGCGGGACCGACAGGATGATCGACGTACCCTTGCCGACCACGGAACTGATGTCCAGCCATCCGCCGACGGATCTGGCGCGCTCCTGCAGGCCCTTGAGTCCGTAGGCCTTCGCCTTGCCTTGTTCTGCCGGCGACATGCCCTGGCCATTGTCCGTGACTTCCAGCGTCAACACATGCCCGCTGTCGGTCAACTCGATCGTGACCAGGTCGCAGTGCGCGTGTTTGGCAATGTTGGTCAGCGCCTCCTGGGCGGTCCGATAGGCAACCAGTTGTACGGCCTTGGACAGTTCATGGTCTGTCTGCGTCACCCGCAGGACGGTGCGTGTCCCGGTTCGGCGTTCGAAGCCACTGGCCAGCCAGTCCACGGCCGCCGCCAGCCCCTGGTCCAGGATGGCGGGGCGCAGGTTCATCATGATGCGCTGGCTGGCGCCGAGCGCCTGTTGCAGCATGTCCGAGGCTGCGGCCACGTGGCCGAGCGTCACCGGGTCCGACAGATGGCGTCCGATCCAGGCCAGGTCGAGCTTGGCGGCGGCCAGCGCGCCGCCGATGTCGTCGTGGATCTCGCGTGCGATGGATGCGCGTTCCTGTTCTATCGTGGTCTGAAGATGCTCGGCGAATTCGGCCAGGCGACGCTCGGAGACCGCGAGTTCCGCCGCCGCGCGATCCTTTGCCAGTCGGGTCTGCTGCAACTCGATTGCACGCAGCAGGGCCGGGGCCAGCTTTGCAAGATCGTCCTTGGGCAGGTAGTCGCTCATGCCCAGCTTGATGGCGGCCACCGCCGCAGACTCACCGATTGCCCCGGACAACAGGACGAACGCTGGCGCGTTCGCCTGCCTGCGCAACAACTCCCACGCGTCGATCGCGGTGAAGCCGGGCAAGCGATAGTCGGCGATGATCGCGTCGAAGCACGAAGAGCTGGTTGCGGCCTCGAATTCGGCCAGCGTCTCGACCTGTTCGATATGGAAATGGAGTCCCGATCGTCGCAGCGCTCGATGCACCAGTGCATGGTCTGCCGCGGAATCTTCCAGATGCAGGATCCGGATGGCGTTTTCTGAGGTCTCGTCGTACATGCAATGCGCGTGGAACCTTTGCGAACTGCGGGCTGGGTGCACTGGCGACCGTGTGGCTGGTGCGGCAAGCACGCGACCCCTCTGGCCCCCGCGGCAACCACCTTGTGGTGCAGCGCAGACGACCTCGTCGCAGCAAATTCTACCGACGCTGCGCTGCGGGACTTCTGCCTGCGCATCGGCGGCTTGCGCACTGATTGCCTGCAGGTCCGACTACACGTGGGGCCCGTTCGCCAGTGTCCACGTCGCGTGCGGGGCGGCAGGCGTGCACAGCAACGACCCACCTGGTGGCATGATGATTTGATGGCTTGCCTTCGACAGCCGCAGGCCATGCCCGATTGGTGATTCACTTCGGCTGAATTGCCGACAGGGCTTCCCAACGATGCAGGAAGTCCATCAGCGCGTCCTCGATTTCCGCGTCTCGTGCGTGCAGCGCGGCAGCGCGCAGCGGATCGCGTCGGTAGAGGGAGCCATCGGCCAGTTCCTCGTGCAGGTTGCGCTGCTCCAGTTCCAGCGCCTCGATGGATGACGGAATCGCGTCGAGTTCCCGTTGCTCCTTGAAGCTGAGCTTGGCTTTCACTGGCGCACGGGGCTGTGCAGCAGTGACGCCAGTTGTGCCGAATTGTGCGGCTGACGGTGCTGGCTGTTCGGGCGCGCGCTGCAACTTTGGTGCCGCCGGGGCGAAGCCCGGCAGTTCGCGCGTGCGGGCAGACTGAGCCAGCCAGTCCTGCACCGCGCCGACATATTCGCGCCAATGACCAGGACCCTCATGCGCGATGATGCTCGTCACGACGTTGTCGAGAAAGCTTCGATCATGGCTGACGAGGAACACGGTTCCGTCGTAGCTGCCCAACAACTCTTCCAGCAATTCGAGCGTATCGATATCGAGGTCGTTCGTGGGTTCGTCCAGGACCAGCACGTTGGCCGGCCGGGCGAACAGTCGCGCCAGCAGCAGTCGGCTGCGCTCGCCGCCGGACAGGGATCGAACCGGTGCGCTTGCGCGTGCCGGCGAGAACAGGAAGTCGGCGAGATGGCTCTTCACGTGCTTGCGCTGGTTGCCGATCTCGATCCATTCGCTGCCCGGACTGATGAAGTCCTCCAGTGACGCATCCGGATCGAGCGCGTCGCGCATCTGATCGAAGTACGCCACCTGCAGGTTGCTGCCCTGGCGTACCGTGCCGGTGGTGGGTGGCAGCTGGCCGAGGATCAGCCGCAGCAGGCTCGTTTTTCCACAGCCATTAGGCCCGATCAGACCCACCTTGTCTCCCCGCAGAATGGTTGTGCTGAAATCGCTGACGATCGGCTGGTCGGCGAATGAAAGCGAAACATTGCGCAAGGCTCTTTTCGCGAAACGTATGGATCGGCCTTTATTTCCGTCCGCCAACCCCCAGCTGTAAGCCATGGCGCACCAGCGTCGGTGTGCCTGTCCATGTACGGGAGCCGAACATGAAGCGA
>JBDHRZ010000291.1:0-4539 GCA_039807845.1 Rhodoferax sp. | reverse complement strand
CCCATGTGCGGACGGCGCCTGGATCATCATCGCGGGCAACGGCGACAGCATCTTCAAGCGCCTGATGCACGCCATCGGGCGCGACGACCTGGGCCAGGATCCCGGGCTGGCGGACAACGCCGGGCGCGTGGCGCGTGTGGAAGAAATCGACGCCGCCATCGGCGCCTGGTCGGCCACGCTGCCGTCCACGGACGTGCTGCAGGCGCTCGGGCAGGCCGCGGTGCCCTCGGGGCGCATCTACACGATTGCCGACATCGCTGCCGATCCGCACTACGCCGCGCGTGGCATGCTCTCTTCGGTGCGGCTGGAAGACGGCAGCGAACTGGCCGTGCCCGGCTTCGTGCCCAAGCTCTCGCGCACGCCGGGTGCGCACCGGCGCAACGCCCCCGCGCTGGGCCAGGACACCGAGGCCGTGCTGCGCGAAGTGGGGATCACCGACGCCCAGTTGCAGGCGCTGCGCGCGCGTGGCGTGATCGGCCCCTGAGCCTGAGCCTGAGCGTCGGGTGCGCCATCTGCGGTGGGCGGCGCCACCGCAGATGCGCGTCAATGCCCGGTCGGCCGCGCGGGCGTGCCGTGCCGATTCACCCGAGCGAGGCGATCAGGTCGATGTACTGCTGCATGGCATCCTCCTGGGACTTGCCCTTGAGGGCGTTCCAGGCGTCCCACTTGGCGCGCCCGACCATGTCGCCGAAGCCGGGCTTCTTCTCGCCGTTGTCGCCCAGGCTGCCTTGCTTGTACAAGGCGTAGATCTTGAGCAGGGTGGCGTTGTCGGGGCGCTCGCTCAGGTTCTTCGAGTTCGCGACAGCGGCCTCGAATTTCTGTTTCAGGCTGGCCATGGGGGTTCCTCCTTCAGGGTGGTTCATCGTTCGATCGGGCTTGCGCGGACCGGTGAAGGCCGGCGCTGCGCCGTTATCTTAAGCCTGCGGTTTGCCGCCACAATAGCGGCGCAGCGGGCGCGCCTGCCGTGCCTGGGCAGCGGCCACGGCCAGCGGATCGCTGCGGCAAGGCAACGGCGCAGCCAGCACTACAGGAGACGACGTTCATGGTGACTCGCATCATCACCGGCGGCAGTGCCGAGCGCAGCACCGGTTCGACCGGTCCCGCCGTGAAACGGGTGCGCCGCACGGCGCGCAAGGCTGCAGGGGCGGTGCGCGAGCAGCTCGGCGCGGCGGCAACCGGCGCGCTGGGGCGCGACGGCGAGCCCATGAGCAAGGTCGACACCGCCTGGCTGCGCATGGATTGCGCCGCCAACCTGATGATGATCGTGGGCGTGTGGGTGCTCAAGCCCGGCATCCGGCGCGCCGACCTGCGCCAGCGCGTCAGCGAGCGGTTGCTGCAATACCCGCGTTTTTGCCAGCGTGTGCAGCAGGACGCTGCCGGCGCGCGCTGGGTGCGCGATGCCGACTTCGACATCGACCGCCACGTGGTGATCGAACGCCTGCCGCGCCGGCCCAGGGGGCGCGAACAGGAGGCCTTGCAGGACCGCCTGGCCGAGTTGGCGATGACGCCGCTGGACATGGACCATCCCTTGTGGCAGTTCCACCTGGTCGAGCACTACGACGGCGGCTCGGCGATGCTGGTGCGCATCCACCACTGCATCGCCGACGGCATTGCGCTGATCTCGGTCACGCAGTCGCTCGTCGATGGCGGCGCGCCACCGCTGCGGCGCACCAGGGTGCCGGCGCGGCGTGCCGGACTCGACGCTGCGCAGGACTGGTTTGCCCAGCGCGTGATCCAGCCCGTCACGGCGCTGGCGGTGAAGGCGATCGACGGCGCAGGCGATGGCATCGCCGGTGCGTTCGACCTGGTGGCCGAGCCGCGCAAGGGCCTCGACAAGGGACTGGCCGGTGGCGCCGACGTGGCCCGGACGGCCTGGCAGTTCGTGCGCGACGCGGCCGCGCTGGCGCTCATGCCCGACGACTCGCCGACCCGCCTCAAGGGCACGCCGGCCGGGCGCAAGCGCGTGGCCTGGTGCGCGCCGATCCCGTTCGACGAAGTGCGCGCCGTCGGCAAGGCGCTCAACTGTTCCATCAACGACGTGCTGCTAAGTTGCGTGGCCGGCGCCATCGGCGGCTACCTGCGCGCGCTGGGCGATTCGGTCGAGGGCAAGGAGATCCGCGCCATGGTGCCGATCAACCTGCGCCCGCTCGAGGAAGCCTACAAGCTGGGCAACCGGTTCGGCCTCGCGCCGGTGGTGCTGCCGATCGGCCTGGAGAACCCGGTCGAGCGCGTGTATGAGGTGCGCCGGCGCATGCGCGAGCTCAAGGGCAGCCTGCAGCCCCTGCTCGCCTTCGGCCTGCTGGCGGTGGCCGGCGTGCTGCCCCGCCAGGGACAGGACGCATTGCTGGGCGTGTTCTCGCGCAAGACCACGGCGGTGATGACGAACGTGCCGGGTCCGCGCGAGAAGCTCACGTTCCTGGGTGCGACGCTGGAACAGAGCCTGTTCTGGGTGCCGCAGAGCGGTTCGGTCGGGCTCGGCGTGTCGATTCTGAGCTATGGTGGCGGCGTGCAGTTCGGCGTCATCGCCGACACCGGCCTGTGTCCCGAGCCGCAGCACATCATCGACGGCTTCGAACCCGAATTCGCCAGGCTCTCGCTGCTGACCTTGATGCTGCCGTGGTCGGATTGATGCTGCCCGGCGGCCGGGGCGCTACCCCGGGGCGCCGTCGTACGCCCCGGCCAGCGTCAGCAGGTGCATGCGCTGGCCCTTTTCCAGATAGGGTACGAGCAGGTTGAGCACATGGTGCGCGCCGCGCAGCAAGGCGGCCTGGGCGCTTTCGGGCTCCAGCGCCCGACGCGGATCGCGCACGTATTCGTAGCTCAGCCAGTAGGTCAGCACCACCACCATGCTGGTCGCCGTGGGCTCGACCTCGCGGCCGTCGATGCTCATCGAACCGGCGCGGCTCATGCTCCCGAGCATCGCGCGGATCGAGCGCGTCTTGTCCTTGAGCATGCTCTGCACATGCGTCTCCAGCCGCCGGTTCTTGGACAGCAGGTCGTTCAGGTCGCGGTAGAGGAAGCGGTATTGCCAGATGAGTTCGAACAGGCTGTGCATGAAGAACCAGGCGTCCTCGACGTCGCGCACGCCGTCGCTTGCGTTGAGCAGCTCGGCCAGCTTGCGCTCGAAGCGGTCGAACAGGGAGTTGATCAGTTCGTCCTTGGCCGGGTAGTGGTAGTACAGATTGCCCGGGCTGATGTTCAGTTCGGCCGAAATCAGCGTCGTCGACACGTTGGGTTCGCCGAACCGGTTGAACAGTTCCAGCGTCACCTCCAGGATGCGCTCGGCGGTGCGGCGGGGGGCCTTTCTTACCATATCGTCACTCAGGCTGGCTTGCGCGGCTGTTCCACCAGGTGGGCGAGATCGTCCATCACGTCCTGCAGCGAGGCAAGCGCGCGCCCGATGCGGGTCGGCCTTTCGGGCGCGGCACACAGGTGCGCGCGGCTGTCGTCGAGCGCGGCGTGGTCGATGCGGATGCCGTGCCGGGCCAGCTTCGGCGCCAGACTGGTCGATCGTGAACGCAGCCACCGGCGCGTCTGCTGGAACGCGTGTTCGGCCAGGTGGCGCCGCTGGCGGTAGCTGAACAGGTTGGCGAGGTACAGTTCCGGGTCGCGGTGGTCGGGCTCGATCAGCACGATGTCGGTGTGCGGGTAGGCGCGCTCGTAATGCTTCATGCCGAGCGCCATGCGCGAGTGGATCATGGAGCGGAAGGTCTGACTCAGCACCGCCGGCAGGCCGCCTTCGACGATGCGCGGGATGCGCTGCAGCCGCGGCGCCTGTCCGCGCTCCAGCACGCGCGGCGGGGCCGGGGTGCTGGCGTCGAACGGCACCAGAGGATTCAGGCACAGCATCAGGTCCACGCCTTCGTCGAGTGCGACCGACGCATGCATGGTCTTCTTGAGTGCGCCGTCCACGTAGTGCGCGCCGTCGATCACCACCGGTGGGTACAGGCCCGGCAAGGCCGAACTGGCCTGCACCGCTTGCGAGATCGGCACGTGGTCCCAGCCGGGCCGGCCAAACGGGGCGGCCTCGCCGGTGTCGAGGTTGGTGGCCACCAGCGTGAGACGCGTGCCGAGCTGGCGGAAATCGTTGCTGAAGCCCTCGGTCCCGAACAGGCGCGCCAGTTCCAGCTCGACGTTGCGGTTGGAGAACACACCGGTGGGCAGGGCCGCGCCCAGGTGCTCGAGCGCGTGCAGCAGCGATTGGCGGCCGATCGTGGCGCGCCACAGCGCACCCAGCAGCAGGCGCGGCAGGCGAGCGGCGCGCCGGATGAATTCGTCGGTCGCCGGTTGCAGCAGCCAGGCCGGATCGAACACCACGTTGCCGTGCCGGTCGCCTTCGATGACGGAGGCGCACAGTGCGCGCGGCGTGATGCCGTTGGCCAGGCTGGCGGCGATGAATCCACCGGCGGAGACGCCGACGTAGTGGTCCAGCCGGTTCAGGTCGAGCCCGGCCAGTGACTGCTCCAGCGCGCACAGCGCACCGATCTCGTAGATGGCTCCCAGCGGGCCGCCGCCGGCCAGCGCCAGCGCGATGCGCGG
>JBDHRZ010000290.1:0-4570 GCA_039807845.1 Rhodoferax sp. | reverse complement strand
GCGCGGGTCGCGGCCGAAGAACTCCTTCACCTTGTCCTGCACCTTGGGCATGCGGGTCATGCCGCCCACCAGGATCACGTCGTTGATGTCCGCCACATTGATGCCGGCGTCCTTGATCGCCGTGCGGCACGGCGCGATCGTGCGCTCGATCAGTTCGTCCACCAGCGACTCGAGCTTGGCCCGGGTGAGCTTGATGTTCAGGTGTTTCGGGCCGGACGCATCGGCCGTCACGTACGGCAGGTTGATGTCGGTCTGCGCGCTGTTGGACAACTCGATCTTGGCCTTTTCGGCCGCTTCCTTCAGGCGTTGCAGCGCCAGCACGTCCTTGGCCAGGTCCACGCCCTGGTCCTTCTTGAACTCGCCGATGATGTAGTCGATGATGCGCTGGTCGAAGTCCTCGCCGCCGAGGAAGGTGTCGCCGTTGGTGGAGAGCACCTCGAACTGCTTCTCGCCATCCACGTCCGCGATCTCGATGATCGAGACGTCGAAGGTCCCGCCGCCGAGGTCATACACCGCGACCTTGCGGTCGCCGCGCTCGGACTTGTCCAGGCCGAACGCCAGCGCCGCGGCAGTCGGTTCGTTGATGATGCGCTTGACTTCCAGGCCAGCGATCCGGCCTGCATCCTTGGTCGCCTGGCGTTGGGCGTCGTTGAAGTAGGCCGGCACCGTGATGACAGCGTCCGTCACGGGCTCGCCGAGATAGTCCTCGGCGGTCTTCTTCATCTTGCGCAGCACCTCGGCGCTGATCTGCTGCGCGGCCATCGCCTTGCCGCGCACCTTGACCCAGGCGTCACCATTGTCGGCGGCCAGGATCTCGTAGGGCATCAGGCCGATGTCCTTCTGCACTTCCTTGTCGACGAACTTGCGCCCGATCAGGCGCTTGACTGCGAACACCGTGTTGCGCGGGTTGGTGACCGCCTGGCGCTTGGCCGACGCACCCACCAGCACCTCGCCGTCTTCCTGGTAGGCGACGATCGACGGCGTCGTGCGTGCGCCTTCCGAGTTCTCGATGACTTTGGGCTGGTTGCCTTCCATGATGGAAACACAGCTGTTGGTCGTGCCGAGGTCGATGCCGATGATTCTTCCCATGTCGTTCTCCAGATTTGCCCGGACCACCACCCTGGCGGTGCCGCGCTTGATTGATGGATGAGTCGTTCCTGCCTGAAAACTGTGGCTGTGTCGGTGTTTTTCAAGGCCTCATTTCGGCCCGGCGACCACCACCAGCGCCGGGCGCAGGATCCGTTCGGCGATCAGGTAGCCCTTCTGCAGCACGCTCACGATGGTGTTGGCTTCCTGCTCGCTCGGGGTGACTGAGATCGCCTGGTGCTGGTGCGGGTCGAAGCGCTCGCCCGCCTTCGGGTCGATCTGCACCACCTTGCTGCGCTCGAGCGCCGACAGCAGTTGGCGCAGCGTGGCCTCGGCGCCGGTGCGAATCTGCTCGGGCGTGGCGTCCTTCACGAGCAGGCCGGCCTCCAGGCTGTCGATCACGGGCAGCATGTTTTCAGCGAACCCCTCGATCGCAAACTTGCGCGTCTTGGCGACCTCGTCTTCTGCGCGGCGCCGCGTGTTCTCCGCCTCGGCCTTGGCGCGCAGGTACTGGTCGGCCAGTTCCGCGCTCTTTGCCTGCAGCGCCGCGAGATCTGCCTGCACGCGGGCCAACTGCTCCTGCTCTGTGGCCGGCGCCTGGGCCAGCCTGTCTTCGGCGCTCTGGTAGTCCTGGGGGTAAGGGGAGGCTTCGGGGCGGTTGGGTTCGGACATGCGTTGGTGTTCCGGAAATCGCGTGGTATGCGGTCAGTGAAGGGCAACGGGGTGCATCTGGTGCCGGTACGGCAGCTTTCAAGAGACCGGACGGTGGCTGCTGCCCGGTGCTGGTGCTGTCCGGCGCAGGGCCTGTGCGTCGGCTGTGCCCGGGATCGCGAAGCCGGTGGTGCCTCGGGCGGGCGCGCTGCGCCTGCGCGCAGGCTCAGTCGACGCCCAGTAGTTCGACGTCGAACTGCAGCGTTGCGTTGGGCGGGATCACGCCGCCGGCGCCGCGTGCGCCATAGCCGAGTTCGGGCGGGATGATGAGGGTGCGGCTGCCCCCCACCAGCATGCCCGCGACGCCTTCGTCCCAGCCACGGATCACCATGCCGGCGCCCAGTGCGAAGGCGAACGGATCGCCCCGGTCGCGGCTGGAATCGAACTTGCGGCCTTGTGTGCCGTCGGCATGCAGCCAGCCGGTGTAGTGCACGCGCACGCGTCGGCCCGGTTCGGCGATGGCCCCGTCGCCGGTGGTGGTGTCGTGGTATTGCAAGCCGGAAGCGGTGGTGATCATGAAAGCTCCGATCGTGGTCTGGACCCTGGTTGCACGGGCGACGTGCGCAGGCAGGGCGCGCCGTGGGTTGCGGCCCTGGTTGGTGGGTCGGGGAAGGCGCAGATTATGCCAGCAGGCCGCGCCGGGCCAGATCGCGCATCAGCGCGTTCACGCCGTAATTCCAGGGTGCTGCGCGCTGCGCGTGGGTGACGCGGTTCACCAGCGCGCCGAGCGTCGGCGTGGCCACGGACACGACGTCGCCCAGTACGTGCGTGAAGCCCTGGCCGGGCCCGTGGCGATCCTGGACCGGCGCGAACATCGTGCCCAGGTAGAGCATGAAGCCGTCCGGGTACTGGTGCGTGCGGCAGTCGGCTGCTCCCATGGCCTGTTCGACCAGTTCCAGCGGATCGCGGCTGATCTGTGCCAGGCTGCTGGTGCCCCGCAACGCGAAGCCGTCGGCGCCGTCGACCCGCAGCGTGAGTTCGCAGCGGCGCACGTCGTCCAGGCCGAAATGCGCGTCGAACAGGCGGATGAAGGGCCCGATCGCGGCCGATGCGTTGTTGTCCTTCGCCTTGCCCAGCAGCAGCGCGCTGCGGCCCTCGAAATCGCGCAGGTTGACGTCGTTGCCCAGGGTGCAGCCCTGGACCGTGCCGCGGCTGTCGACCGCCAGCACGATTTCCGGTTCGGGGTTGTTCCACACGCTTGCCGGGTGCAGGCCGATCTCGGCACCCACGCCCACGGCGCTCATCGGTTGGGCCTTGGTGAAGATCTCGGCGTCCGCCCCGATGCCCACTTCCAGGTATTGCGACCAGGCGCCCTGCGCGATCAGCGTCTCGCGCAAGCGGGCTGCCTGCGGCGAACCGGGCCGGATGCTGCGCAGGTTTTCGCCGATTACCGCCACCACCGCGGCACGTACCGCAGTGGCCCGTTCGGGACTGCCGCGCGCCTGCTCCTCGATCACGCGTTCGAGCATGGAGGCCACGAACGTGACTCCGGCCGCCTTGATCGCCTGCAGGTCGCAAGGCGCGAGGAACCAGGGGCGGGAGCGGTCGCGCCGGCCGGGGTCGGAGTTGGCCAGGATCTCGGCGCTGCTGCCCACGCGCGGGCCTCGCCAGGCGCGCACGGCCTGGGCTGCATCGGGCAATTCCAGCAGGGCCGAACTGGTCGGGGCCAGCGCGCCGAGGTCGGTCACCGCGTCGGCATCCACGCGCACCAGGCTTGGTCCGGCTCCCTCGGTCCAGATGCGGCCGATCAGGAGGGCGCGCGCATGGTCAAGCGGCAGTACGTCTTCGATTCGGGGCAGCATCGTGTTCCTGGTTCGTGCCGGTCTTGCCGGCCTGCCGGGCCGCCCAGCGGACCGCGAATGCCGGCAGGTCTGCCAGCCGCCGCAGCAGGTCGGCGCCGCTGGCTGTCAGCAGGTAGCCCTGCGCCGCGTGCGTCATCAAGCCAGCCTGGCGCAACTCCTTGATGCGGGTGTTGAGTGTATTGGGCGTGATCGTGCCGACACTGTCCTGCAGCATGCGAAACGTCTGCGGCTGCCCGTCGCGCAGTGCCCACAGCACGCGCAGCGCGTAGCGCGCCTCCAGCAGGCCCAGCAACTGGCTGAGCGCTGCCGCTTCTCTCGCGATCATTGGCGTGTTCTCCCGGGCTCTGGTGCAGTGCGAGACACCGCACTGGGAACCTGCCGGGCTGGGCATCGTCGGTTGCGGACCTCGCATTCGACGCTGCAGGCCTGACTGGCTCCTGGCGTTCTTCGTTTTCGCTGCCTGCAGTGTAGGTGCCGGCGGGGGTTGCAACAAGAGCCCGGACGCACCGTCCGGGCAGGCGGATGCCGGTGTCGGCACGCCAGTTTGCGAGCGCCCCCAGCCCTGGCTTCGCCAAGGCCCCCCGAAGGGGTGTGAGGAAACCTGGGAGCCGCCTGTCGCTCGTTCATGAGGCGTGCGCAGAGCGGTCGCAGGCGCGGCGGCGGCATCGGTGCGCAATGTAAAACTTCCGCCATGGTGCGCGCCGACCCGCCAGCGCGTGACGGCCAAGCGCGGGCGGCGCTTTGCCGTTACAGTGCGCCGACGGCCGACCCGGGGAGCCGCGAAGGTCAGTGGATGACATGCCCGTATTCAGGAGTTGCCCATGCAACGCAAGACCGCAGCCGATTTCGACCAGGAACTGCTGATACTGTTCGACGCCTACGTGCACGGCGCGATCGACCGGCGCGGCTTCCTGGAGCGCGCCCAGAAGTTCGCCGTCGGCGGGGTGACGGCGGGCATGCTGCTGGCGGCC
>JBDHRZ010000289.1:0-4582 GCA_039807845.1 Rhodoferax sp. | reverse complement strand
GGATCGAGAAGCAGGCTGGCGCCGGCAAGCCGTGGTCAGCCATCATGGAGCGCAACATCCCGCCCGTGCAGGACCTGCAGCAAAAACTCATCGACATCCAGGCGCAGGTCGTGGTACCGCTGGCGCAGCTCAAGGACATCAACAAGCGCATGAATGAGGGCGAGTCCAACTCGCGCAGCGCCAAGAAGGAGATGATCGAGGCCAACCTGCGGCTGGTGATTTCGATCGCCAAGAAGTACACCAACCGCGGGCTGCAGTTCCTCGACCTGATCCAGGAGGGCAACATCGGCCTGATGAAGGCGGTCGACAAGTTCGAATACCGCCGGGGCTACAAGTTCTCGACCTACGCCACCTGGTGGATCCGCCAGGCGATCACGCGCTCCATTGCCGACCAGGCGCGCACGATCCGCATTCCGGTGCACATGATCGAGACCATCAACAAGATGAACCGCATCAGCCGCCAGCATCTGCAGGAGTTCGGCTACGAGCCCGACGCCAGCGTGCTGGCCGAGCGCATGGAGATCCCGGAGGACAAGATCCGCAAGATCATGAAGATCGCCAAGGAGCCGATCTCGATGGAAACGCCGATCGGCGACGACGACGACTCGCACCTGGGCGACTTCATCGAGGACACCGCCAACACGGCGCCGATGGACGCCGCGATGCAGGCCGGCCTGCGCGACGTGGTGAAGGACATCCTCGACAGCCTGACGCCGCGCGAAGCCAAGGTGCTGCGCATGCGCTTCGGCATCGAGATGACGAGCGACCACACGCTCGAGGAAGTGGGCAAGCAGTTCGACGTGACGCGCGAGCGCATCCGTCAGATCGAGGCCAAGGCGCTGCGCAAGCTCAAGCACCCGAGCCGCTCGGACAAGCTGCGCAGCTTCACCGACAGCCTGTAGCCCGGGGGCGGCCTGCGCGGCGCGCGGTTCCGCGGCCCCACGGCGTGCGCCGCCCACGGGCCGCGCACGTCTACTGCAGTGCACGGCTGCGGCGAGCGCAGGCGCACTCGACTTGCCGCGCGTCAGAGCCTGTGCAGACATGAATCGTGCCCGATTCATGTCTGCACAGGCTCTCACTCCAGGTAGGACTGTTCGAGCCGCCGGCGCTGCACCGGCCCCAACCCGATGGTGTGCTCGAGATACGACTCCACGCTGCCGTGGTCCGTCTCGACCACCTGCAACGCGGCCTGCAGGAAACTGGCCCGCACCTTCCACAGCACGTCGAGCACGTCCTGCGAGGCGAACGTCGAACTGGTGCTGTTGCGCGGCCGGCGATAGCAGTCGTTCGTCAGCAGATAGTCCTGCATCACCACGTCACGCGGGACCCCCAATGCCGACAGGATCAACGCGGCGGCAAAGCCGGTGCGGTCCTTGCCGGCAGTGCAATGAAACACGAGCGGCGCGTCATCCTGCAGCAGGTGCTCGAACAACTGCGCGAAGCGCGCGCTGTTGTGCTGCACGAAATCACGATAGGTCTGCTCCATCAGCGTGACCGTCACCTGCGGTGTCAGCGCCTGGCCGCTGTCGAGCAAGGATTGCATGCCCTGCACCACCGTTGGCTCGATCGGCAGGGCGTGCACCGCGACATCCGGCAGACGACAGGGGAAGGTCGTGCGTTCCTGCGCGCCGCGGAAGTCGCAGACCCGCGTCAGACCGAGAGCGCCCAGCGCCGCGACGTCCGAGGGCACCAACTCACCGAGATGGTCCGAGCGGAACAGGCGGCGCCAGCGCACCGGCCGCCCGCCTCGCCCGACGTAGCCACCGAGATCGCGGAAATTGCTGCTGCCCTGCAGTGGCAGGTGACGGATCGGGGTATTCATGCGCGCAATGGTAAAGGACGTGGAGTGTGCCACGGCCGCATATGCGCACCCGTCAACTGGCCATTTCAGCGCGACCGCAGGCAGCGTCGCAGCGCGCGGCGGCGCTGCCGCCGCATGCCGACGGACCCCGGCACGCTACCATCACCGCCCATGTCCACCTGGTCCGACGCCGGCAACCGCAGGGGCATCGTGGCAATCTGCCTGGCGATGGCACTGTTCGTCGCCAACGACAGCCTGGTGAAATACGTCAGCGCGAGCCTGCCTGCGGCACAACTCATTTTCATCCGCGGCCTGTTCGCCAGCGTGCTGCTGGTCACGGCCGCGTCGGCCATGGGCGTGTTGCGACCGCGCAATCGCACGCATGCCTGGCGACAGATCACCCAGCCGGCGGTGATGACACGCGCGCTGCTGGATGCAGCGGCCACCATGGCCTACCTGGCCGCGCTGTTCCATCTGCCGATCGGCAACGCGACGGCGATCAACATGGCCTCCCCGGTCTTCATCACCGTCTACGCCGCCTTCGCCTGGGGCGAACGGGTCGGTCGAGGGCGCTGGTTGGCGGTGGCCGGTGGTTTTGCCGGCGTGCTGCTGATCGTGCAACCGGCGGCATCCGGCTTCAATGCCTGGAGCCTGCTGTGCCTGTTCGCCACCTTGCTGCACACCGCGCGCGACCTGGTCACGCGCCGCATCGCCCTCGACGTGCCATCCATCCTGGTCACCCTGTCCACCTCGATCGCGGTGCTGCTGCTGGCCGGTCTGTGGAGCCTGTGGCAGGGCTGGGCCCCGGTCGGCGCGGCCGAACTCGTGCTGCTGGGCTGCGCCAGCGCGTTCCTGAGCGTCGGCTACTACGCCGTCATCGTGGGCATGCGCAGCGGCCAGTTGAGCGCGGTGGCGCCTTTTCGCTACACCTCGTTGATCCATGCCCTGGCCCTGGGCTGGCTGGTGTGGGGCGACGTGCCCGACGCCCTGGCCTGGACCGGCATCGTGCTGATGGTGGTGGCCGGCATTGCCATGCTGCGTGCGGGCCGGCCTGCTTAGGCGCTGCAGCGCGGCGACGCGCCGACCACACCATTGCCAGCCACGCCAGCACCAGCGCTGTCGACATCGCCAGCGCGTGACGCGTGCCGCGGTGCTGCAGCCTCCTCGCCTGGAGCAGCGACGTGCCGGATCACGACGGACAACACCGCCACGTTGCAGGTGCCGCCATGGTGGGGCCGACACCACAGCAAATGTAAAGCGTTGTAAGACAATGTGCACAACCGTAGAATCCCGCCGTGCCAGGCCCACGACCCGCGGTCGCGACGACGTGGCCGGTGCACGCCAACGAGAAACCTCAGGAGACACCCCTCATGGCTGAGCCCACGATCGAGCGCATCGAACGCAACCCCAGGTACCAGCAACTCAAGGCCACGCGCAACCGCTTCGGCTGGGTGCTCACGATCCTGATGTTGATCGTGTATTACGGCTACATCGGCCTGATCGCGTTCGACAAGGAACTGCTGGCCAGGCCGATCGGCAGCGGCGTGACGACCCTGGGCGTGCCGATCGGCATGGCGGTGATCGTTTTCACCGTCCTCATCACCGGTTATTACGTGCGCCGCGCGAACAGCGAGTTCGACGCCATCACGCGCGACATCCTGAAGGACGCGACGAAATGAGCGCCGCACGCACCCCGATCATCGCGGCCGCCCTGCTCGGCGCCAGCGGCCTGGCCCTGGCCGCAGGCGGCGACGTTGGCCAGGCCGCGAAGCAGGCGACCAACTGGATCGCCATCATCATGTTCGTCGCGTTCGTGGCCGGCACGCTGTGGATCACCAAGTGGGCCGCCGGGCGCACCAAGTCGGCGGCGGACTTCTACACCGCCGGCGGAGGCATCACGGGCTTCCAGAATGGCCTGGCGATCGCCGGCGACTACATGTCGGCGGCGTCCTTCCTGGGCATCTCGGCCGCCGTGATGGCGACCGGCTACGACGGATTGATCTACTCGATCGGCTTCCTGGTCGGCTGGCCGATCCTGACCTTCCTGCTCGCCGAGCGGTTGCGCAACCTGGGCAAGTTCACCTTTGCCGACGTGGCCGGCTACCGCTTCGCGCAGACGCCGTTTCGCATCTTCGCCGCCTGCGGCACGCTGGTCGTGGTGGCGTTCTACCTGATCGCGCAGATGGTCGGCGCCGGGCAGTTGATCAAGCTGCTGTTCGGCCTGGACTACTGGGTGGCGGTGGTGCTGGTGGGCGTGCTCATGATGATCTACGTGCTGTTCGGCGGCATGACGGCCACCACCTGGGTGCAGATCATCAAGGCCGTACTGCTGCTCTCGGGGGTGACCTTCATGGGCTTCATGGTGCTGGCCAAGTACGGCTTCAGCCCGGAGGCGATGTTCGCCGAGGGCGTGCGCGTCAAGACCGAGATCGCCAGGAACGGTGGCGCCGCACCCGACGTCGCCGCGAAGATGGGGTTGGCCATCATGGGGCCGGGCGGCTTCATCAAGGACCCGATCTCGGCGATCAGCTTCGGCATGGCGCTGATGTTCGGCACGCTCGGCCTGCCGCACATCCTGATGCGCTTCTTCACCGTGCCCGACGCGAAGGAGGCGCGCAAGAGCGTGTTCTGGGCCACCACCTGGATCGGCTACTTCTACGTCATCATCTTCGTGATCGGCTTTGGCGCCATCACGCTGGTGCTGACCAACCCCGAGATGGCCGACACCGCCAAGGGCGTGATCAAGGGCGGCGCGGGCACCGCCAACATGGCGGCGGTGCT
>JBDHRZ010000288.1:0-4591 GCA_039807845.1 Rhodoferax sp. | reverse complement strand
TTCACGCATGCGTGGCTGTGGCGCAATCCGTGCGGGTTCGCCGCGCGTTTCAATTACCTGGCGATGCGCTACAACACGCCGCTGTACGGCTGGGTGAAGGAGCGTTTCGACCTGGCGCGCGTCGAGTACGTGATCCTCTACAGCCTGGGCGTGCTGGACGGCACCACGGCCAGCGAGATCGCCGCGTCCACTGCATTCCCGAAGAACACCCTGAGCCGCGCGGTGAAGCGCATCGCAAAGCTCGGCCTGATCGAACGCCGGTCCGCGCCAAACGACCGACGCCAGCAGAACCTCACGCTCACGGCCAGGGGGCGCGCCATCCTGGAGGAGTCCGTGCCGCGTTTCGTCGCGCTGGAAGCGGAGATGCTGGCACCGCTGAGCCTGGTCGAGCGCGAGACCATGCAGGCACTGATGGCCAAGGTCATGCTGACGATGTTCGAGCACGACACGCAGGCGCCCGCCGAACCTGTCCCCACCCCCCCCGCCTGAAGGAATCCCGCCGATGCGACTCGCCGACATGAACTGGATGCAGCTCGAGCAGCACGTCCAGCGCGACCAGCGCGCCGTGCTGCCGATCGGCTCGACCGAGCAGCACGCCCTGCTCAGCCTTGCGGTCGACTCGATCCTGGCCGAGCGCGTGGCAGTGGAGGCGGCCGCGCCGCTGGAGGTGCCGGTCTACCCGACCATCGCGTACGGCTTCACACCCAGCTTCGTCGACTATCCCGGCACCGTGTCGCTGCGCCTGTCGACCTTCTGCGCCCTGGTGGTCGACGTGCTCGAGCACATGGCGCGCAGCGGCTTTCGGCGCATCGTGGTGGTCAACGGCCACGGCGGCAACACCCCGGCGCACGGCGCCATCCAGGAATGGCTCGACGGCCACCGCGGCGTGCAGGTCAAGTGGCACAACTGGTGGAACGCGCCGCGCACCATCGCCAAGGTGAAGGAGATCGATCCGCTGGCCGCGCACGCCTCGTGGATGGAGAACCTGCCCTGGACACGGCTGCCCGGGGTGACCATGCCGACCGAGCGCAAGCCCATGATCGACATCGCACGCTACCAGCGCAGCGACCCGGGCGCGCGCAAGGCACTGATCGGCGACGGCAACTTCGGCGGCCTGTATCAGCGCGCGGATGACGAATTGCTGGCCATGTGGGACGTGGCCGTGCGCGAGACGCGCGAACTCATCGAGACCGACTGGGACTGACCCACCCCGAACGACCACGCGACTTCGACAGGCACATCCATGCTCGCCTTCGTCATCCAGCGACTCATGCAGGCCGTGGTGGTGATGCTCGTCATCTCGGCGCTGGTGTTCGTCGGGGTCTACGCGGTGGGCAATCCGATCGACGTGCTGATCGCGCCCGACGTGACGCAGGAGATCCGCGAGCAGACCATCCGCGCCTACGGTTTCCACCTGCCGCTGTGGCAGCAATACGCCAACTTCCTGGGCCGCCTCGCGCACGGCGACTTCGGCCGCTCGTTCGTCTACAACATGCCGGTGCTCAACCTGGTGCTCTCGCGCCTGCCGGCCACCACCGCGATCGCGCTGGCGGCCGTGCTCGGTGCCGCGCTGCTGGGCGTGCCGCTGGGCATGTTCGCCGGCTATGCGCCCGACAGCCCGGTCTCCAAGACCATCATGGGCGTGTCGGTGCTCGGGTTTTCCGTGCCGACGTTCTGGATCGGACTGCTGCTGATCTTCCTGTTCGCCGTCAACCTGGGCGTGCTGCCGGCCGGCGGGCGCGGCGACACCACCTCGCTGTTCGGCATCGAGTGGAGCTTTCTCACCCTCGACGGCCTGCAGCACATGCTGCTGCCGGCGCTCAACCTGTCGCTGTTCAAGATGGCGCTGATGATCCGCCTGGCGCGCGCCGGCACGCGCGAGGTGATGCTCACCGACACGGTGCGCTTCGCGCGTGCGGCGGGCGAGAGCGAGCGCACCATCCTGCGCCAGCACGTGCTGCGCCTGATCGCGATCCCGCTGGTCACCGTGTTCGGCCTGGAACTGGGCTCCACGCTGGCGTTCGCGGTGGTCACCGAGACGGTGTTCTCCTGGCCGGGCGTGGGCAAGCTGATCATCGATTCGATCTCCTCGCTGGACCGGCCGGTGATGGTCGCCTACCTGATGCTGGTGGCGCTGCTGTTCATCGTCATCAACCTGACGGTGGACATCGCCTACGCCGCCCTCGATCCGCGCCTGCGCGCACGCAAGGCCAGCGCATGACCAGCCACCCCGCCTCCCTGCCCGTGGCCAGTGCTCCGTGGCGCGGCTTCGTGCGCGAATTCGCACAGAGCCGGGTCGCGCTCGCGGCGCTGGTGACGCTCACGCTGATCGTGCTGCTGGCCGTGATCGCGCCGCTGATCACGCCGCAGGATCCCTACGACCTTTCCTCGCTGGTCCTGATGGACGCGCGCCGCCCGCCGGGCACTGTCGGCAGCAAGGGCTTCACCTACTGGCTGGGCACCGACGCCCAGGGGCGCGACCTGTACTCGGCCATCCTGTACGGGTTGCGCATCTCGCTGCAGGTCGGCCTGTTGGCGGGGGCGTTCGCGTTTGCGCTGGGCGCCGCGCTGGGCACGCTGGCCGGCTTCACCGGCGGGCGCATCGAGACGCTGATCATGCGCATCATCGACCTGCAGTTGTCCTTCCCGGCGATCCTGCTGGCACTCGTGCTCGCAGCGATCCTGGGCCAGGGCCGCTGGTCGCTGATCGTCGCGCTGGTCACCGCGCAGTACGCGTATTTCGCGCGCACCGCGCACGGCGCAGCCTCCTCCGAGCGTTCCAAGGACTACGTCGAGGCGGCGCTGTCCACGCCACTGAGCACGGCACGGGTGGCGTTTCGCCACGTGCTGCCCAACTGCCTGCCGCCGCTGATCGTGGTGGCCACGGTGCAGGTGGCCAACTCGATCGCCCTGGAGGCCACACTGTCCTTCCTGGGCCTGGGCATGCCGGTGTCCGAGCCCTCGCTGGGCATGCTGATCGCCAACGGCTTCCAGTACATGCTCTCGGGGCGCTACTGGATCTCGATCTATCCGGGCGTGGCGCTGATCCTGCTCATCGTGGCGATCAACCTGGTGGGCGACCAGATCCGCGACCAGCTCAACCCGAGGCTCAAGCGATGAGCGCCGCCGGGCCGTTCCCAAGGCGTTCGCACCGCAGCCGCCAGGCGGAGGTGTCCCGGGTACACGCCGCCGGGCCGTTCCCAAGGCGCTCGCACCGCAGCCGCCAGGCGGAGGTGTCCCGGGTACACGCCGCCGGGCCGCTACCACGGTGCTCAGCCCCGCAGTGCGCAGCACGGAGGGCAGCCAATTGACCTCGCCCGCGCTGCTGCAGGTGCGCGACCTGGCCACCGAATTCACCACGCGCACGGGCGTGGCACGCGCCGTGGACGGCGTCTCGTTCGACGTGCACGCCGGCGAGATCATCGGCCTGGTCGGCGAGTCGGGTTCGGGCAAGAGCGTGACCGGCTATTCGATCCTCGGCCTGATCGACCCGCCCGGGCGCATCGCGGCCGGCTCGGTGCGCTTCGACGGGCAGGAACTCGTGGGCATGCCACGCGCGCAGTTGCGCGCCCTGCGCGGGCGGCGCATCGCGATGGTGTTCCAGGACCCGATGAGCACGCTCAACGCGGTGCTCAAGGTGTCGCGGCAGATGGAACTCGCCATGCTCGCGCACGGCAAGCTGGACCGGCACACCATGCGCCAGCGCAGCCTGGAGGCGCTGGCCAAGGTCGGCATCCCGGATCCGCAGCGCCGGCTGGACGCCTGGCCGCACGAACTCTCGGGCGGCATGCGCCAGCGCGTGGCGATCGCGATCGCTTTCCTGAACAACCCGGCGCTGGTGATCTGCGACGAACCCACCACCGCGCTGGACGTTTCGATCCAGGCGCAGATCCTGATCGAGATGCGCACCCTGGTGCGCGAGGCCGGCGTGAGCCTGGTCTGGATCAGCCACGACCTGGCCACGGTGTCGGTACTCGCCTCGCGTTTGCTGGTGATGTATGCCGGGCGGCTGATCGAAGAAGGTCCGACCGCCGAGGTGCTGCGCCGCCCGCACCACCCCTACACACAGGGCCTGATCGACAGCCTGCCCTCGCGCGCCGCGCCAGGACGCGACCTGCAGCAGATCCCGGGCTCGACCCCGTCGCTCACCGCGCTGCCCAGCGGCTGCGCGTTCAAGGACCGCTGCGCCTACGCCACCAGCGTGTGCGACACGGCGCCGCCGCAGACCGTGCACGGGGCGCGCCGCTGGCGCTGCCACC
Organism: Rhodoferax sp.; assembly: GCA_039807845.1. Classification (GTDB taxonomy): domain Bacteria; phylum Pseudomonadota; class Gammaproteobacteria; order Burkholderiales; family Burkholderiaceae_C; genus CAISIP01. The sequence continues at coordinate 332 of JBDHRZ010000288.1, read as the reverse complement.
ACCCGCTGCACACGAGCGCCGGCAAACCGGTGGAGGCCGCATCGTGAGCGCCGCCGGGCCGTTGCCAAGGCGAACAACCGGACCGCTACGAGATGTCGGGGACAGCGCTCCGCATCGCTGCGCGGCGCTACCGTCTGTCCCCGAGACATCGAGCTCGCAGTGCGCAGGACGGGGGGTAGCCTGATGGGCGCTGCCGAGCAGGACCGCTTCATCGAACTGAGCAGCGTCACGCGCCGCTTCGTCTCGGCACCCGCATTCTCCGAACGGCTGGCCGGCCGCCTGACCGGGCGCAAGGCCAGCGCCACCGTGGTGCACGCGGTGGAAGACGTGTC
>JBDHRZ010000287.1:0-4603 GCA_039807845.1 Rhodoferax sp. | reverse complement strand
CCAGGTCGGCGACGAGGTGCTCAAACGCATCGCGCTGACCCTGCGCGCGCACATCCGGGAGGCCGACATGGCGGCCCGGCTCGCCGGTGACGAATTCGTGATCGTGTTCAAGAACGCCGAACCCGCCGTCGCGCAACAGGTCTGCGCACGCATCGCGCAGGCGGTGCAGGCGTTCGACTGGTCGCAGCTGGCACCCGGGCTGCAGGCCAGCATCAGCATCGGCGTGGCCACGGCCCAGCCGGGCGATACGGTCGAGACCTTGACGCACCGCAGCGACGCGGCGATGTACCGGCACAAGAAGCAGCGCGCATGACGCCGGCCACCCGGCGCCGGGGCGCGCCGTGCCGGCCAGGCAAGCGCTGTCGCCGGCACACCAGCGTCCTGCCGGCGGCCGAATACCCGCAACCCGCCGCGGCGCAAGGGCAACGCGGCCGGTCCGCGCACGCGCACCCTGGTCGCGATAGCATCGCAGCACCCCACCTCTGCACGTGAGGCACGCCATGATCCACCGCCGACGAAACCCGAAACGACGTCTTCTCGTCCCGATTGCCGCTGCGGCACTGGTACTGGCGGTCGCAATGGCGTCGGCCGCGGTATGGGTGCTGTACGCGAAGCCCCAGCCCATCGCGCCCGACGAAGCCGCCTGGCTGCCGCATCTGAGCGTGGTGCCTACGCGCTGAAACGCGCGTTCTCGCGGTAACGCAGGGCCGCTCGCAAATTTCCTCGCGCCCTGGCGATGCCAGGGCTGCGGGTGCTCACAAGCGCGATTCGACCCAGGCGCGCACGCTGGCCAGCGCCTGCGGAAGTGCACCCGCATCGGTGCCGCCAGCCATCGCCATGTCGGCCTTGCCGCCGCCCTTGCCGCCGATCTGGCTGGCAACGTGATTCACCAGTTCACCGGCCTTGACCCTGGCGGTCAGGTCCGGCGTGACGCCTGCGGCCAGTTGCACCTTGCCGCCATCGACGGCTGCCAGCACGATGATGGCCGACTTGAGCTTGTCCTTGAGCTTGTCCATGCTCTCGCGCAGCGCGCGGCTGTCGGCACCATCCATGCGCACCGCGAGCAGCCGCACCCCCTTGACGTCGACGGCCTGCGCCGCCAATTCGTCGCCCCGGCTCGAGGCGAGCCTGCCCTTGAGCGCGGCAAGCTCCTTCTCGAGTTCGCGCGTGTGCTCGAGCAGCTGACCGACGCGGCCACGCAGGTCGGCCACCGGCGCCTTGACGGCGCCGGCAAGCTGTTGCACGGTCGACTCCAGTTGCTGCAGGTAGGCCAGCGCCGCAGTGCCGGTGACGGCCTCGATGCGGCGCACCCCGGCGGCGACGCCGCCTTCGGCCACCACCTTGAACAGGCCGATGTCGCCGGTGCGCTGCACGTGCGTGCCACCGCATAGCTCGGTGGTGCTGCCAATGTCGAGTACACGCACGATCTCGCCGTACTTCTCGCCGAACAGCATCATGGCACCGGTCCGCCGGGCCGCCTCGATGTCCATCAGGCGCGCCGCTGTCGGCGCATTGGCCAGGATCTCGGCGTTGACCAGCGACTCGATGTCGCGGATCTGCTCATCCGTGAGCGGTGCGTTGTGCGTGAAGTCGAAGCGGGTGCGCTCCGCGTTCACCAGGCTGCCCTTTTGCTGCACGTGCTCCCCCAGCACGGTACGCAGCGCCTTGTGCATCAGATGCGTCGCGGAGTGGTTGCGCATCGTCGCCGCGCGCGTGCCGCCGTCGACGTGCGCGGTCACCACGTCGCCCGGTTGCAGGCGGCCCGAGCGCAGCGTGCCGTGGTGGCCGAACACGTCGGCCTTGATCTTCTGCGTGTCGGCGACCTCGAACATCGCCTGGCCAGAGAAGATCGCGCCCCGGTCGCCCACCTGGCCGCCGCTCTCCGAATAGAACGGCGTACTGGCCAGCACCACCACCCCGGACTGGCCCGCCGACAGGCTCTGCACCGGGGCGCCCTCTGCGTACAGGGCCTCGATGCGGCTGTCCTGCGTGAGCTGCTCGTAGCCGACGAAGTCGTTCGCCGCGCCGGCATAGTCGAGCACCTTGTCCATGCGGAACTTGCCCGCGGCCCGCGCCTGCGCCTTCTGCCGATCCATGGCAGTGGCAAAGCCGGCCTCGTCGACCGACACGCCGCGCTCGCGACAGACGTCGGCCGAGAGGTCGAGCGGGAAACCGAAGGTGTCGTGCAGCTTGAACGCCACGTCGCCCGGCAGTACGCGCACGCCGTCGGCCAGCGCGGCATCGAGGATCGCCATGCCGGTTTCCAGCGTCTCGTAGAAACGCTCCTCCTCCACCCGCAGCACCTCGGTGATGTGCTCCTGCTGCTCGGCCAGGCGCGGGTAGGCCTCGCCCATCAGCGCCACCAGGTCGGCCACCAGCCGGTGGAAGAACGGCTGCTTGCGCCCGAGCTTGTAGCCGTGGCGGATGGCGCGCCGGATGATGCGCCGCTGCACGTAGCCGCGCCCCTCGTTGCCGGGGATCACGCCGTCACTGACCAGGAAGGCCGTGGCGCGGATGTGGTCGGCGATCACCTTGAGCGAGGGGTGGGACAGGTCGCGACAGCCCGTCTCGCGCGACGCCGCCGCGATCAGGCGCTGGAACAGGTCGATCTCGTAGTTGCCGTGGTGATGCTGCAGGATCGCGGCCAGCCGCTCCAGCCCCATGCCGGTGTCCACGCACGGCGCGGGCAGCGGCACCAGCGTGCCGTCGGCCTGCATGTCGAACTGCATGAACACGAGATTCCAGATCTCGATGAAGCGGTCCCCGTCCGCATCCGGGCTGCCCGGCGGGCCGCCGGGGATGTCCGGGCCATGGTCGTAGAAGATCTCCGAGCAGGGACCGCACGGGCCCGTGTCGGCCATCATCCAGAAGTTGTCCGAGGCGTACTTCCGGCCCTTGTTGTCGCCGATGCGCACCACGCGCTCGGGCGGCAGGCCGATCTCCTGGGTCCAGATGTCGTAGGCCTCCTGGTCGTCGATGTAGACCGTGGCCATCAGGCGCTCGGGCGGCAGGCGGTAGACCTGGGTCAACAGTTCCCAGCCCCACTTCAGGCTTTCGCGCTTGAAGTAGTCGCCGAAACTCCAGTTGCCCAGCATCTCGAAGAAGGTGTGGTGGCGTGCGGTGTAGCCCACGTTCTCCAGGTCGTTGTGCTTGCCGCCGGCGCGCAGGCAGGCCTGCACCGAGGCCGCGCGCACGTAGGAGCGCTTGTCGGTGCCCAGGAACACGTCCTTGAACTGCACCATGCCCGAGTTGGTGAACATCAGCGTCGGGTCATTCGCCGGCACCAGCGGGCTCGAAGCCACCACGGTGTGACCCTTGGAAGCGAAAAAATCCAGGAAGATCTGGCGGATGTCGGCGACGGAGATGGCGGCGGTGGTGGTCATGGGAGCGTCGGGAGCAAGGCGAGACGCAACGGGCTGCCCGGACGGGCATGCAGACTCCGTGCGCCGGATTGCGAGGACCGGCGATTTTAGAGCCCGGACGATCGGTCCTCGACCTGCTCGAACCTGCGTGGCGTGAGCAGCAGCACACCCAGCGTGCAGAGCGACACCACCAGCATGCCCAGGAAGATGTCGCGCGTGGCCACGTCCATCGCGTGGCGCAGGTAGTCTTGTGCGGCACGATCCGCCATGCCGTGCTGCAGGGCTCCGATCACCGCGTCCACATGCTTCGGCAACTGCGCATGCAAGGTCTCGGGCACGTGCGCGAGTTCGCGCGCAATGGCGCCGTTGAACACGGCGCCAAAGGCGGCCGCGCCCAGGCTTTGCCCGAGATAGCGCGAGAAGATGTTGGCACCGGTGACGACGCCGCGGTCCTGCCAGGTGATGGTCGACTGCACGCCCACCAGCAGCGGAGTGGACAGCAGGCCGAAGCCCGCACCGAGCACGACCTGGTCGAGCACCACCAGCCACACCGAGGCTGGATACGGCAACAGCAGGAAGCCGAGCGAGGCGATCACGACCAGCACCGCCCCGACCAGCGCCGCATCGCGAAAGCCGAAGCGCGTGTAGAGATGCCCGGACAGGTACGATGCGACCGGCCAGCCGATGCTCATGCTCGCGAGCACGAAACCAGCCGCGATGGCACCGAGCCCCAGCACCGATTGCCCGAACATCGGCAGGTAGGTGCTGGGCCCGATCATGGCCAGGCCCATGCCGACCATGGTGAGGTTCGTGCCGGCCAGCACGCGTCGATGCCACAGCCAGCCAGGCATGACCGGTTCAGCGGCACGCCGCTCGACCAGCACCGCGGCGGCGATCAGCAGCGCCGCCAGCGCGAACACGACCAGGCTCGGCGTGGACCACCACGCCCAGGCCTGCCCGCCCTGCAGCAAGCCGAAGATCAGGCTCGCGCCGCCACCGAGCATCAGGGCGGCCCCGAGATAATCGATCTGGTGGCTCCGATGGACGGGCTTCTCGTGCAGATAGCGCGCAATCAAGCCGATCGAGACCACGCCGATCGGCAGGTTGATCAGGAAGATCCAGCGCCAGGACGCGTAGTCGGCAAACGCACCGCCCAGCAGCGGCCCCACCAGCGCCGCCATGCCCCAGACGCTGGACAGCCAGCCCTGGATGCGGGCGCGCTCGCGCACCGAATAGAGCTC
>JBDHRZ010000286.1:0-4604 GCA_039807845.1 Rhodoferax sp. | reverse complement strand
CCGGCACGGGCAAGCCCGAGCGCGATCGCCCGGCCGTTTCCGGCTCCACCACCCGTGACGTGCGCAAGGCGCCCCTCCAGCACGCGCGGCGCCATCTTGTCCGTAATCACCATTGTCATGTCCTGTGCTCCTTGTTCCAGTTGCTACGTCCAACACCCGGGAATGACCCAGCCATCCCAGCGGGTTGCCCTCTTGTCCAGCGCCGTGTCACGCACCCCGTTGCCTATGGGTACGCAACCCAGGCCCAGCACCGTGGGCACTACTCGATATCGATCAGCGACTGGTCGGCGTCCACCAGATCGCCGACGTTGCACAGGATCGCCTGCACGACGCCCTCGCCGCCGCTTTCCACCGGGACTTCCATCTTCATCGACTCGAGCACGACGACGACCGATTCGTACGTCACGCTGTCGCCCACCACACATTCGATGCGGGTGACGGTTCCCGACATCGGGGACAAGACCTGATGCGCCATGATTGCGTTCCTTGGATGGTTGTGTCAGACGGGGTACACGCCGTTGCGCCGCTCGATGCGCGGCACCGCACGGCGCGCATAGATCGCGTAGCGCGCAATGAGATCGTCGCGCAGCGCATCGGGCTCGACCACCGCGTCGAACGAGAAGCGGTCCGCCGGGTCGTACGGGTTGATGTCCTTGGCGTATTCGTCGCGCTTGGCCTGGATGAATGCATCCCGCTCGCCTTCGGGCAAGGCTTGAATCTGGTTGAGGTAGATCGCGTTGACCGCGGCCTCAGGCCCCATCAGCGCCGGCATGGCACCCGGCAGCGCGATCTGCGCGTCGGGCTGTGTCGGCGCACCCGACATCGCCAGGTAGCCGCCGCCGTAGCCCTTGCGCACCATGACCGAAATGCGCGGCACCTTCGCCTCGCACACCGCCGTGAGCAGCTTGGCGCCGTGGCGGATGATGCCCGCACGCTCCACCGCGCTGCCAATCATGTAGCCGCTGATGTCCTGCAGGAACAGCAGCGGGATGTTGAACGCGTTGCACATCCAGATGAAGCGTGCGCCCTTGTCGGACGAGTCGTTGAACAGCACGCCACCCTTGTGGGCGGAGTTGTTCGCAACGATGCCAACCACGCGCCCGCCCAGCCGCGCCAGGCCGGTGCAGAGTTCGCGCGCGAACAGTTCCTTCAGCTCGAAGAACGAATCGGCATCCACGAGTGCGCGAATCAGCTTGCGCACGTCGTAGGGCGTGTTCTGCGTGGGCGGGATCACTTGTGACGGCTTCGAACCGCCGGCGGGCTGATGCGCCTCGACGACTGGCGGCAAGGCGTCGAAATGATCGGGGAAATACGCGAGGTAGGCACGCGCACGGGCAAGCGCGTCCTCCTCGTTGTGCACGAGCAGATCACCCAGGCCGCTAGTCGTGCAATGCATGCGCGCCCCGCCCATCTGCTCTTCGGTGACGTCCTCGCCGGTGGCCATCTTGGCCAGCCGCGGCGAACCCAGGTACGCGGTGGCGTTCTTGTCCACCATGAACGTGTTGTCGCAGAGCGCCGGCACATAAGCGGAGCCGGCCGGCGAGGGGCCGAACATCAGACACAGTTGCGGGACGACCCCAGAGAACTGCACCTGGTTGTAGAAGATGTTGCCCCAGGCGCGCCGCCCGAGGTAGCAGTCGAACTGATCGTCGATGCGTGCGCCGGCCGAATCGACGAAGTACACGATCGGCATGCGGTTGCGCGCAGCGAGTTCCTGCATCTGGGTGATCTTGACGAAGGTCGTGTAGCCCCAGGTGCCGGCCTTCACCGTCATGTCGTTGGCAATCACCGCCACCGGCCGACCCCCGACCTTGCCCACGCAGGTGATGACCGCATCGCCCGGCAGGTCGCGGCGCACCCCCGCCAGCAACCCGTCCTCGACCATGGAGCCCGGATCGAGGAAGCGTTCCAGACGGTCACGGACCATCAGCTTGCCGCTGGCGACGTGGCGCTCACGCGCCTTCTCACTGCCCCCGGCGAGCGCCTTCTCGACGTATCCGGCGAGCGTCGCCACCAATTCTTGCTGACTCATTGCACTGCCCCTTCCACTTCGTCTGGAGGCGGACGTTAAACTAACTAACGTTAGTCTGTCAAGTGCTTTTCGAATCTCGCGCCAACCGAACGCTCTTTGCGACCGCGCGGCGGCAGTTCAGGTGCTCTGGGCGGCCGCTTCCCGGGCAATCGACTCGAGCGATTCCGGGTTGACGAGCCCCGAGAGATCGCCGCGCGGTTCGCCCAGGACGATGGCGCGCACCAGCCGGCGCATGATCTTCATCGTCCGCGTCTTGGGCAGGTCGTCGACGAACATGACGCGCTTCGGACGGAACGACGCACCCAGTGCATCCACCACCGCCGCGGTGAGCGTCTGCACGAGTCGGGCATCCGCCATCGCACCCTTTACGGGTACGCAGACGCACACCACGGCCGACCCCTTGATCGGATCAGGCACTCCCACCACCGCCGCTTCGATGATCTGCCCGGTCGCGAGCAAGGCCGCCTCGACCTCGGCCGGGCCAGTGCGTTTGCCGGCCACCTTGATCGTGTCGTCGGAACGGCCGTGGATGAACCACGCACCGTCCGCGTCGATCGAGGCGAAATCACCGTGCACCCACAACCCCGGAATCTTGCGCCAATAGGCCTCGAGGTAGCGTTCCGGATCGTGCCAGAAGCCCCGTGTGAGTCCGATCGAGGGCACCGACAGCGCAAGTTCGCCGACCTCGCCCGCAGCGACGCGCTTGCCTGCCTCGTCGACGACGATCGCCCCCATGCCCGGAATGGGGCCGGCGAACGCACAGGGCGTGATGTCGGGCTGCAACATGTTGCCGGCGATGATGCCGCCACCGATCTCGGTACCACCCGAGTAATTGAGCAAAGGGACACGCCCTTTGCCCACGCGCGTGCGAAACCACTGCCAGGCATCGGGCGTCCAGGGCTCGCCGGTAGCGGCGCTCACGCGCAAGGAACTCAGGTCGTAGCGGTCGATGACGTCGGCCGGTTGCTGCATGAAGGCACGCACCATGGTCGGCGCCACACCGAGAAACGTCACCCGGTGGTCCTGCGCGAGTCGCCACAACCGGCCCGGCTCCGGGTAGTCGGGCACGCCCTCGGCCAGCACGACGGTGGCGCCGATCAGCGGCACGGCAGTGGCGATGATCGGGCCGGTGAGCCAGCCCATGTCGCTCATCCACAGCAGACGATCGTCCGGCCGCAGGTCGAGGATGGTGCCAAAGTCCAGCGCGACCTTGGTCATGAAACCGCAATGCGTGTGCACGGTTCCCTTGGGCTTGCCGGTCGTGCCGGAGGTGTAGACGATCATCGCCGTCGTCTCCGCCGGGAGTTCCACCGCCGCAGCCTCCTCGGCCCCGGCGACGAGCTTGCGCCAGCTATCGAACGGCGCCGTCAGATTCGCGGGCTCGCGTTGCGGGTCGCGCTCTACGATGACGACATGCTGCAGCGACGCAATCGCGGGCAGCGCCTCGGCCACCACCTCCTGCATCTCGATCGGCTTGCCGCGGCGCAGCGTGCGGTCGGCGCTGATGAGCACCTTGGCCTGCGCGTCTGCGAGGCGCTCGGCGACCGCGTGCGCGCCGAACCCGGAGAACAGCGGCAGCGCGATCGCACCGATGCGGGTGATCGCGAGGAAGGCCGCGATCGTCTCCGGGACCATCGGCATGTAGAGCCCGACCACGTCGCCTGCGCCACAGCCCAGGCGCAGCAGGCCGGCGGCAGCGCGTGCCGACAGCGAGGCGAGTTCGGCATAGTCGAGTTCTCGCCGCTCGCCGGTCTCGCTCTCCCACACGATCGCCGGGTGGTGCGCCCGCCCTGCCGCAAGCGTGCGCTCCAGGCAGTTGTATGCGAGATTGGTCGTGCCGCCCAGGCACCACTGAGCCCACTGCGGCCCACGCGACACGTCGAGGACGCGGTCGAAGCGGCGGAAGAAGTGCAAGCCGTGAAAGTCGATGATCGCCGGCCAGAACCACTCCGGATCGGCGTCGGCGCGGCGACACAGTTCGCCATAGGTCGCGATCCCGTGCCGCTGCATGAATTGCGCGAGACGGCTCTCTTCGTGTGCGGCGCCTGCTTGCGCTGGACTCGTCGTCATGGCTGCGTCCCTCCCGGATCACGAGGCGTCGTCGACATCGGCGACGACGATACGTTCGATGAAGGGCGACATGTACGCCTTCATCTCCTGGTGCGTCGGCGATACCTGGTACGCATCATGATCGGCCGAGGATGCAAAAGTGGCGATGATGACGTGCGTGAGCCCGTCGCTGCGCGATGCGAGGTTGGGCCGATAGACGTAGCGGTCCATGTTGCGCGTGGTCCGACGTAGCGTCTGTGCATACATCTCGACCCTGTCGTGGAACGCCTGATCGGCGGCGGCAGAAAACTTCATCAGCACGACGTGGTGGAACATCACTCCCCCTCGATCAGGCCGACGGCACGATCACGAGGTCGGAGATCGTCACGTGCGGCGGTTGATCCAGCGCGAACACGACCGAGCGCGCGACGTCTGCCGGATCGAGCACCGCCGGGAACTTGCCATCGAAATCGGTTGCCTTGGCCTTGTCTCCCTGCCCGCGCGTCTCGGCGACCTCGGTGCG
>JBDHRZ010000285.1:0-4604 GCA_039807845.1 Rhodoferax sp. | reverse complement strand
GATCGGCATGCGCGCCAGGTCTTCCACGCTGTATTCGCGTTGCGCGTCGATCAGCCGGGGCGAGCCGACCCACATCATCTGCAACACGCAGCTGACGAACTGGCGGAAGTGGTCGCCGATCACCGGGTCGACCGCGAACACCAGGTCGAATTCGCCCCGGTGCATGCCGTGCACCAGCCGCCGGGTGCTCTCGACCGTCAGTTCGATCTTCAGGCCCGGCACGCTGGCGTGCAGCGACTCCACCATGTGCGGCATCCAGGTCGAGATGACCGAGTCGATCGCGCCGATGCGCAGCAGGGCGGGCGCATGCGCCGAGCGGTCATCCAGCGCCCGCTTGAGCCCGTCGACCCGTTCCTGCACGCCTTCGAACACCGCCAATGCCTGTTCGCCCTGTGCCGTGAGCGCAAACGTATTGCCATTGCGCTCGACCAGCCGGTGGCCCAGTTCCTGCTCCAGCGCCGCCAGGCGCGACGATACCGTGGGCTGCGTGATGCTCAGTTCTTCCGCGGCACGCCCGAAGTGGCGGTTGCGCACCAGCACCACGAAGGTCTGGATGTCCTGGATGCGCATCTGCGCCCGCCTGCCGCCGCGTTCAGACCCGCGTCTCGCCGTTGCCCAGCACCACGAACTTGAGCGAGGTCAGGCCTTCGATGCCGACCGGGCCGCGTGCGTGGAACTTGTCGGTGCTGATGCCGATCTCGGCGCCCAGGCCGTACTCGAAGCCGTCGGCAAAGCGCGTGCTGGTGTTCACCATCACGCTGGCCGAGTCGACCTCGCGCAGGAAGCGCTGCGCGTGCAGGTGGTCGCGCGTGAGGATCGCGTCGGTGTGGTGGCTGCCGTAGTGGTTGATGTGCGCGATCGCCGCATCCAGGCCGTCCACGACCTTGATGCTGATGATCGGCGCCAGGTACTCCGCGTACCAGTCCTGCTCGGTGGCGTCCACCAGTTGCGCGCCCGGCACGCCGGCCAGCAGCGCGCGGCTCTCCGGGCACACGCGCATCTCGACCGACTTGGCGGCGTAGACGGCACCGATCGTGCGCAGGAAGCCGGCCGCCACGCCGCGCGCCACGAGCAGGCTCTCGCAGGCGTTGCAGGGGCTGTATTTCTGCGTCTTCGCGTTGTCGGCCACGGTCACCGCCATGGCCAGGTCGCACGGGTCGTCGACGTACACGTGGCAGTTGCCGTCCAGGTGCTTGAGCACCGGCACCCGGGCGTCGCGGCTGATGCGCTCGATCAGGCCCTTGCCGCCACGCGGGATCGCCAGATCGACGTATTGCGGCATGGCGATGAGCTCGCTCACCACCGCGCGGTCGGTCAGTTGCACCAGTTGCACGCCCTCGGGCGGCAGGCCGCTGGTCTGCAGCGCCTGCTGCACCAGCAGCGCCAGCGCCTTGTTCGATTCGATCGCCTCCGAGCCGCCGCGCAGGATGCAGGCGTTGCCGCTCTTGATCGCCAGACTGGAGGCCTCGATGGTGACGCTGGGCCGGCTCTCGAACACCATCGCGAACACGCCGATCGGCACCCGCATCTGGCCGACCCGGATGCCGCTGGGCTGCTGCACCATGCCGCTGATCTGGCCGACCACGTCGGCCATGCCGGCGAGCTGGTCGCAGCCCTGCGCCAGCGTCTCGAGCACCGGGCCGGTCAGCCGCAGCCGGTCGACCATCGGCGCCGGCAGGCCAGCTGCGCTGGCGCGTTGCAGATCCTGCTGGTTTGCCGCCTGCAGCGCCGGCCCGTGGGTGCGCAGCAGCCCGGCCAGGGTGCGCAGGCAGGCGTTGCGGCGCGCGGCATCGGCCTTGGCCATGGTGGCCGAGGCGCTGCGCGCCTGCAGCCCGAGCGAGCGGCTGTATTCGGCGATCGAGATGGCGTTCATGGTGGCATTTTCTCACCGCGGCACGCGTGCTGCGCGACCGTCAGCGCGCCGCGCCGCGCACGCCCGGCACAGGGCCATCGCCAGTTGTTGCAGCGCCAGCCACGGGTCGGCGGGCCAGCCGGGCGCCTTCAGGCCCTTCACCACGCCATCGACCTGATGGGCCTGGCGCAGCAGCGCGGACAGGACGGGCGGCGCGAGCCGGGGCAAGGCGCGCTCGAACAGCCGTTCGCGCGTGCCCCATATGCGTTGCTCGCGCAGCGCCATCGGCAGTGGCTGGCCGCGCGCGAGCGCGTCCTGCACCCGCTTGAGCGCGCGAATGTCCTCGGCCAGGCTGTAGTGCACGAGTACCGGCGCCTGGCCCTCGGCCTGCAGGCCGTCGAGCATGCGCTGCACGCGCGCGTACTGGCCATCGAGCACCGCTTCGCTGAGCTTGAACACGTCGAAGCGCGCCACGTCGAGCACGCAGCGCTCGATGTCCTCGAAATCGAGTTCACCGGCCGGATGCAGCAGGGCGAGTTTCTGGATCTCCTGGTGTGCGGCCAGCAGGTTGCCCTCGACGCGCTCGGCGAAGAACTGCAGGCTGCGCTGGCCCTCGATGCCGGGCTTGACGCGCTGGCCCTGGTGCGCCAGGCGCTGCGCCAGCCACTGCGGCAGCGCGGCGCGCTCGATCGGTTCGAGTGCGACCGTCACGCCGTGGCGCTCGAGCGCGGTGAACCACGCGCTCGCGCGCGTCACCCGGTCCAGCCGAGGCAGCAGCACGATCGTCAGCAGGTCCTGGCTCGCGTGTGCCTGCTCGCCCAGTTGCTGCAGGGCGGCGCCCCCGTCCTTGCCCGGCTTGCCCGAGGGGATGCGCACCTCCACGATCTGCCGGTCGGCGAACAGGCTGAGCGAACTGCCCGCCGCGAGCACCGCGCTCCAGTCGAAATGGGCCCCGGATACGGTGTACGTGCTGCGTTCGCCGAAGCCGGCCTGTCGGGCGGCCTGGCGGATCGCGTCGGCTGCCTCCTGCACCAGCAGCGGCTCGTCCCCGTGCAGCGTGTACAGGCCGCGCAGGCCCTTGCCCAGGTGGGCTGCGAGCTGTCCGGCGTTCACCTGCATGATGCTTCAGCCGCTGGCCGGCGTCGACAGCGTGGGCCCGGCGGCGCTGCCTGGGTCACCCCTTCGTGCTTCGCACTGCGGGGCTGAGCGCCTTGGGAGCGGCCCGGCGGCGCTCACAGCGACTTGACGGCTGCCAGCCGGCGCATGAGTTGTTGCACGATGTCGGACTGCATGTCGCGGTACATCAGGCCTTCCTCGGCTTCCTTGGCGAGCACGGCGGATTCGTTGAAGCTGATGTCGCGGTGCAGCAGCAGTTCGGTCGGCGCGATCAGATCCTTCCCCTGCGGCGTGCGCAGGCGAAACAGCAGCCGGCTGCGCAGCTGGAATTCGGTGACCTGTCCCGAGGTGTTGATTCCGACCACGGTCTTCTCGCGCGCCTCGGACAGGATGTCGAGGATGGCGTCGGCATTGGGCAGCAGCTTCACGTCCTCGATCAGCGTGATCGTGCCCAGCGAGGCCAGCGTGCGCTTGAGTTCGTTGCCGATCGGCGAGGTCTCGGCGGCGTTCACGAACAGCGAGCGAAACGCCAGCGTGGGCGCACCGCGCAACTGGAAGCCGCAGCCCACCAGCGCCCAGGGCGCAGCGGCGAGGAACCAGCGCCGGCGTCGCATCACGTGACCACGTTGACCAGGCGCCCGGGTACCACGATCACCTTGCGCACTTTCGCGCCGTGGGCGAAGGCGCGCAACGCGTCGCTGTGCAGCGCGGCTTCCTCGATCGCCTGGCGCGTGGCGTCGCTGGGCACGCGGATCGAGCCGCGCAGCTTGCCGTTGATCTGCAGCACCAGTTCGAGTTCGTCCTGTGCCAGCGCCGCCGGATCGACTTCGGGCCAGGGCGCGTCGAGCAACTCGCCGAGTTCGCGTTGGTAACCCAGGCCGTCCCACAGCGACTGGCAGATGTGCGGCGTGACCGGGTACAGCGCACGCAACAGGATGCCGAAGCACTCGCGCAGTACAGGTGCTTCGTCCGCGCCGCCGCCCGGCTGGAAGCCTTCGAGCGCATTGAGCATCTTCATCGCGCCCGAGACCACCGTGTTGTACTGCATGCGCTGGTAGTCGTAGTCCACCTGCCGCAGCACGCTGTGGACGTCCCGGCGCAGGTTCGTCGCCGCCTTGCCCGGCGTGGCGGGCGCGGCCGCGGCTGCCGGGCCGGCGGCGAGCCGCGCGCCGAAATTCCACACCCGGCGCAGGAACCGGTAGGAGCCTTCCACCGCCGCGTCGTTCCACTCCAGCGTGGCCTCGGGCGGCGCCGTGAACATGGTGTACAGGCGCGCGGTGTCGGCGCCGTATTTCTCGATCAGGTCCTGCGGATCGACGCCGTTGTTCTTGCTCTTGCTCATCGTGCCCACGCCTTCGTAGCTCACCGCCGAGCCGTCGCTCCTGAGCCGTGCGCCGGTCACCTTGCCGGTCTCGTCGTGGATGTCTTCCACCTCATGCGGCCAGAAGTACGTGATCCCGCCCCCGGGGTTGCGGCGCGAGTAGATATGGTTGAGCACCATGCCCTGGGTGAGCAGCCGGGTGAACGGCTCGTCCACCGCGAGCAGGCCGAGGTCGCGCATCACCTTGGTCCAGAAGCGCGCGTACAGCAGGTGCAGGATGGCGTGCTCGATGCCGCCGATGTACTGGTCCATCGG
>JBDHRZ010000284.1:0-4627 GCA_039807845.1 Rhodoferax sp. | reverse complement strand
TACGATAGCCATCCCACTTGGAGAGCACGATCGACGAGCCCTTGTTCCAGGCGTCGAGCCTGTACGGGCCGCTGCCCACCGGCTTGGTGCCGTTGCTCTCGACGCTGCTGGGCTCGACCATCACCGAGGTACCCTGGCCGAGCATGAACAGCAGTTCGGGGTTGATCTCCTTGTTCAGGATCACCACCGTGTGGTCGTCGATCACCGCCACGCGCTCGAACGCCTGATAGATGCGCTTGTTCGGGTTGGTGCTTTTTTCGGCGGCGGCGCGCTCGAAGGAGAATTTCACGATGTTGGCGTTGAACGGCACGCCGTTCTGGAACTTGGCGTCCTTGCGCAGCCGGAAGGTGTAGCTCTTGAGGTCGGGCGAGATCTCCCAGCTCTCGGCCAGCAGCGGGCCGATCGAGCCGTCGCTGTTGATCTTCACGAGTGGCTCGAAGATGTTGTAGAGCGAAATCTCGGAGATCGCGGCCGCGGCCGCGGCGGTCGGATCCAGACCGGGCGCGGGTTCGAGCGCCATGCCGAGCACCATGGCATCCTTCTTCGACTGCGCCTGCGCCACCAGCGGGGCGCTGGCCAACGCAACGCCGGCAAGGGAAGAGGTGAGCACGAAACGACGGTTGACCATGGTTTTTCCTTTCGAAGTGAAGTCGGTTGACCGCATGGCGTTGCCGCGGCAGACGCGCACGATAGCATGCCGCGCGCTGCACAGGCGACGCAAGGCGTCATGGAAATCCCTTGCCGGCCGGTGCGACTGGCGGTTCGCTTCGGTGCGCCTGCGCGCCCTGCGGGAAGTGGCAGGCCGCCAGGTGGCCTGGCTGCAGCGGCAACAGTTCGGGCCTGGAGTCGTTGCACACCGGCTGCCAGTTCGGGCAGCGGTGGGCATAGGGACAGGCGCCGGGCAACTGTGCGCGTGATGCGACGCTGTGGATGCGCTTGCGCACGTCGCCTGCGGCGCGCGGCTCCATGCGCGGCACGGCGTCGAGCAGGGCCAGCGTGTACGGGTGCGCGGCATGCTGGAACAGGGTCTGCGGCGTGCCCTGTTCGACGATCCGGCCCTGGAACACCACGGCGACTTCCGTGCACAGGTGGTCCACCACCGCCAGGTCGTGGCTGATCAGCAGGTAGGTGACGTCGAACGCGGCCTGCAGGTCCTGCATCAGGTTGAGCACCTGCGCCTGCACCGAGACGTCGAGTGCGCTCACCGGTTCGTCGGCGACGATCAGCCGCGGGCGGGTGATGAGTGCGCGCGCGATCGCGATGCGCTGGCGCTGGCCGCCGGAGAACTCGTGCGGGTACTTGTCCAGGTCGGCCGCGCGCAGGCCGACCGACAGCAGCACTTCGCGCGCGCGCTGCGCCTGTTCGGCGCGGCTGCCGCCGCGCTGCGCCTGCAGCGGTTCGGTGACGATGCGCAGCACGGTTTGGCGCGGGTCGAGCGATCCGTATGGATCCTGGAACACCATCTGGAAGTCACGCCGCGCCTGGCGCAGGCTGGCGGCATCGAGTGTCGCCATGTCGCGTCCGAGGATGCTGACCCGCCCGCTGGTGGGCGGCTCGAGCGCCATCACCAGGCGCGCCAGCGTCGACTTGCCGGAGCCAGACTCACCCACGATGCCCAGGCTGCGGCCAGCGTGCAGCGTGAAACTGACACCCTGCACGGCGCGCACCACCGGTGCGCCTTGCCAGAGCTTCTCGCGCGGCAGGGTATAGGTGCGCGTGACCTGGTCGACCACCAGCAGCGCGTCGGCGTCGCCGGTTCCGCCACGCTGCACAGCGGCTGTCGTCATGGCGCGTCCTGTGCCAGCACGGCGTCGAGCCGCAGGCAGCTTGCCACGTGTCCGGGGTCCACCGTCTCGGCCGGCGGCCGGGTGGTGAAGCAGGGCGGCTGCGCCCAACTGCAGCGGTCGGCGAACGGGCAGCCCGCAGGCAGGTCGACCAGTTCGGGGACGGTGCCTTCGATCGTGGTCAGACGCGTTCCCGGCGCAGCGCCGAGGCGTGGTCTGGCGCCGAACAGGCCGCGCGTATAGGGATGCGCCCGGTGGCTGAACACACGCCTGGTCGGACCGCTTTCCACCACGCTGCCGCCGTACATCACCATCATGCGCTCCACGTTCTGCGCGATCACGCCGAGGTCGTGCGAGATCAGCACCAGCGCCATCGCGCGCTCCTGCACCAGGTCGTGGATCAGGTCCAGGATCTGGCCCTGGATGGTCACGTCCAGCGCGGTGGTGGGCTCGTCGGCGATCAGGATGTCGGGCTCGCACGCGAGCGCCATGGCGATCATGATGCGCTGGCGCTGCCCGCCCGAGAACTGGTGCGGATAGGCGTCCACGCGGCTCGCTGCATTCGCGATGCCGACGCGTTCGAGCAGCGCGATCGTCTTGTGGCGCGCGGCATCGCGCCCGATGCCGCGATGCAGCCGCATCGGCTCGGCGACCTGATGCCCGATCGTGTGCACCGGATTGAGCGCGGTCATCGGCTCCTGGAAGATCATGCCGATGCGGTTGCCACGCAAGGTGCACAGCAGCGCGTCGTCCTGGCCCACCAGTTCCTGGCCATCGAGCCGGATGCTGCCGGTCACCTGCGCGCTCTCGGGCAGCAGGCCCATCAGCGCCATCGCGGTGATCGACTTGCCGCAGCCCGATTCGCCGACCAGCCCCAGCGTGTCACCGCGCTGCAGGGAGAAGCCGACGTTGCGGATGGCGTACGCCGGGCCGCGCTGGGTCTGCAGGCGCACGCTGAGATCGGTGACTTCCAGCATCGGGTCGGGTCCTGCCAGGTCAGCGCTTGCGCGCCAGGCGCGGGTCCATCAGGTCGCTCAGGCCGTCGCCCATCAGGTTCAGGCCGAGCACCGCCAGCGCGATCGCCACGCCGGGAAACACCGCCAGCAAGGGTGCCTGGAACAGCAGCGTCTGCGCTTCGGCCAGCATGCGGCCCCAGGACGGCTGCGGCGGCTGGGTGCCCAGGCCCAGGTAGGACAGGGCGGCCTCGGCCAGGATCGCGATCGCGAAGCGGATCGTCACCTGGACGGTGAGTACGGACAGGATGTTGGGCAGCACGTGGTCGATCGTGATGCTCCACGGCCCCTTGCCGCAGGCGCGCGCGGCCAGCACGAACTCGCGCGACCAGATCGCGTTGGCCGAGGCGCGCGTGATGCGGGCGAAGGTCGGGATGTTGAAGATGCCGATCGCGATGATCGAGTTGACGATGCCCGCGCCGAACACCGCCGTCATCATGATCGCCGACAGGATGGCCGGGAACGCGAACGTGAAGTCCGACAGCCGCATGATCAGTTCCTCGACCCAGCCGCGCCGGGCCGAGGCGATGAGCCCGAAGGCGGTGCCGAAGAACAGGCCGATGCTGACCGCGATCACGCCCACCAGGATCGAATTGCGCGCGCCCACCAGCAGCAGCGAGGCCACGTCGCGGCCGAACGCGTCGGTGCCCAGCCAGTGCGCGGCGCTTGGCCCGGCGAGTTTGCCCGGCAGATCCATCTCGTAGGGTGACCAGGGGGTCCAGACCAGCGAGACGCTGGCCGCGAGCAGCAGCAGCAGCGAGAGGATGCCGCCCAGCACGAAGCTGCGATGGCCCAGCGCACGGCGCCAGAACGGCAGCGGGCCGGCCCGGGGCGTTGCGCGCGCGGGCGGCGCAGCAGCGCTGGCGTTCGTCATATGTCGCTTGCCTTCACGCGCGGGTCGATCACGGCGTAGAGCACGTCGACCACGAAGTTGACGATCACCACCATCGCGGCCAGGAACATCACGCAGTTGCGTACCACGATCAGGTCACGGTTGGAGATCGACTGGAAGATGAGCCGCCCCATCCCGGGCAGGTAGAACACGTTCTCCACCACGATGGTGCCGGCCAGCAGTTCGGCCGCCTGCAACCCCATGATCGTGATCACCGGGATCATCGCGTTGCGCAGCACGTGGCCCCACAGGGTACGCCGGCGCGACAGCCCCTTGGCGCGCGCGGTGCGCACGTAGTCCTCGCGCATCACCTCGAGCACGGCGGTGCGGGTGATGCGTGCCAGGATCGCGGACTGCACCACCGCCAGCGACAGGGCCGGCAGCAGCAGCGAGCGCAGCGCCGGCCCGGCGCCGTCCTCCCAGCCGGGGAAGCCGCCGGCCGAGAACCAGCGCAGCTTGACCGAGAAGAACAGGATCAGCAGGATGGCGAACCAGAAGTTCGGGATCGCGATGCCGACCTGCGTCACCCCCATCAGGCCAACGTCGCCCAGCTTGTTGTGGCGCGCCGCGGCATAGATGCCCACCACCAGCGCCAGCACGGTCGTCAGGCTCATCGCCATCACGGCCAGCGGAATGGTCAAGGTCAGGCGCTCGGCCATCAGTTCGGCGACCGGCGAGCCGTACGCAAAACTGTCGCCCAGGTTGCCGGTCAGCATGCCGGTGATCCAGTCCCAGTAGCGCTGGCCCGCCGGGTGGTACAGGCCGAGTTTTTCCGCCAGCGCCTGCACCGCTTCGGGCGGTGCGTCCGGGCCCATCATGATCTGCGCTGCGTTGCCCGGCAGGATGTCGAGCACCAGGAACACGACCACCGAGGTGCCGAGCAGCGTCGCGATCAGCGTCAGGAAACGCTTGACGAGGAAGGGACCCATCGTTCAGCG
>JBDHRZ010000283.1:0-4636 GCA_039807845.1 Rhodoferax sp. | reverse complement strand
GGATGGCCGAGAAGGCCGGCGGCGCGCTGGTCCACTGAGCGAAATACCACACCCTGGCGGAAGGAATCCCGATGACAGTGCAATCCCAGAACCGATACGAAGTGCAGGCCGAATGGGTGCACCTGAAGTACGCCGAGACCGCGAAGTTCAAGGAGGTCTACGGCTTTGCCGGCAACCAGGGTGTGGTCAATCTCGAAGGCATCCGCTATATCCCGAAAGGGCGCACGGCCAACGACACCTTGCTGGTCTACATGCACCCGGCCTCCACGCTGCAACTGCTGCCGATGCCGCGCGCGATGGCCGAGCGCGGCGTGCATGTGCTGTGCGCGGGCAGTCGCTACGCGCGCAACGACACCGCGCTCATCATGGAAAACGTGGTGGTGGACCTCGGCGCCTACGTGCGCCACGCGCGCGAGGTGTGGGGCAAGCGCAAGATCGTGCTGGCCGGCTGGTCGGGCGGCGGCTCGCTGACGCTGTTCTACCAGTCGCAGGCCGAGCAACCGACCATCACCCACACTCCGGCGGGCGATCCGTGCAACATCATGCAGGCGGGCCTGCTGCCGGCGGACGGCTTCATCTTCCAGGCCGCGCACGTCTCGCGCGCGGTGGTGCTGGCGGACTGGATCGACCCGAGCGTGCTCGACGAGAACGACCCGGACCGGCGCGACCCGGCACTCGATCTCTACCACCCGGACAACAAGCCGCCGTATTCGGCCGAGTTCCTGCAGCGCTACCGCGCAGCCCAGTTGGCGCGCATCCGTCGACGCACCGCCTGGGTGCGCGAGACGCTCGAGCATCTGCGCAGGAAGGGCGGGCTGGAGATGGAGCGCGGCTTCGTGACCCACCGCACGATGGCCGAGCCACGCTTCTTCGATCCCCGCATCGATCCGAACGACCGGCCGATCGGCACCTGCTTCATGGGCGACCCGGAGACGGTCAACACCGGGCCGGTCGGCTCGGCGCGGTTTTCCACCTTGCGCGCCTGGCTCTCGCAATGGTCGTACGACGACACCAACGCGCACGGCGAGAAATGCGCTGCACGCATCACGGTGCCGATGCTGGCGATCGAGCACAGTGCCGATGACGCGGTGCCGCAGCCGCACACGCAGCGCATCTACGAAGCTGCCGCGAGCAAGGACAAGACGATGGCGTGCATCAAGGGCGCGACGCACTACTTCGTCGGCCAGCCCGAACTGCTGGACCAGGCCGCTCGCATGTGCATCGAGTGGATGCAGGAGCGCCGGTTGCTGGATTGAACCAGAAAACCACAGTTGACCGCCTGCACGCCGCGTGTCGGCCGCGTGGAGGCGTGCTTCGGCAGTTTCGGCGGCCTTCATCTGCAGGGCGAATGACGCCACGCACCTGTCGGCACCACGCTCGGCACGCCACCGAGTGATGCCCTGCGCGCGGGTCGCGTGCAGGGCGCAGGATGGGATGGCGTCGACCGTGGCTCGATCAGGTCCGGCCTGTACTGCGGGAGCGGCGCTTCGCCGGTGCGAGCGCCGTTCGCGTGGCGGCCAGGCGCGCGGCTTCATCCTGCGCCAGGTTGTCGATCATTGCCAGCAGCACCTGGCGCACGGTCGCCAGTTCGGCCGCGGCGATGCCGGCGCTGGCCGCCCGGTTGCTGTCTTCGGCCAGTGGCACCAACTGTTTCTGCAGCGCGCGCCCGGCCTTGGTCAGGTGGACGTAGATGCTCTTGCGGTTGTCGGGCAGTTGCCTGCGACTGACGTAGCCCCGCGCTTCCATCGCCTTCATCGCCGCGAAGGTGGTCGGCTCCATGACGCCGGCGCGTTCGCTCAGCTCCTTCTGCGTCAGGCCATCGGCTTCCCAGAGGATGCGCAGGAACGCCCAGTGGCCGAACGGCACGCCATGCGGGGCGAGCCGCATCTGCAGCGAGCGGCGCAACGCGCGCTCGGTATCGCGCACGAGATGCGCCAGCCGGTCGTCCGGCACCGCCTCGCGCCAGTGGCGCAGGATGTCCTGCGTCTGGGGTCGTTCCGTGCGGCGGCTCGCGCCGCGGTCGCTGCTGCCGGTGCGCGTGCTGCCCGTCTTCATCCGGTGCGACGCAATGCGGTAGCGTTCACGGGACTACCCTGCGTGCTTCGCACTGCGGGGCGATCCGCGCAGACCGACCTGGAACTGCAGCGTCCGAGGCTGTTGCGTGCGTGCCGACTCCAGCAGCGCCAGGCAGACCTCGGTGGTAGCGCGCGCCCAGGCCCCGTCGTGCAGCGCAGGCTTTCCATCCAGCACGGCATCCACCAGTTCGTCGATGACTTCGCTGCGTGCCACCAGCGGCCCGGGCAGGGCCGAGAAGCTGCGCTGCTGGTCGCCGAAGATTTCGACCCCGGTCGCGACCGGGCGCAGGTCGGCCCGTTCGCAGCTCACGATGAGGGGGCCGAAGTGCTGGTGCGCGGCCGGTGCGCCCGGCTGCCCCGGCTGGTACAGGTCACCGCCGTAGTTGCGGCGCGCCTTGAGCGCGCTTTCGGCCGACGCGGACGTGACAGCCGCCAGCCGCTTGCGCGCCGCGCCATGCTCCTGGCCCGACTTGTCCTGGCCGAGTTCGCCCACCTGGTCCATCCAGGCGTCGCTGTCGAAGTGGCCGTAGCCGCTGTAGGTGGCGCTGGCGAAGGCGCCGTTCTCGAATGCGAGCAGGGCCTGGTAGGCGCCTTCGGTCGCTCGCGTCGGGTCCCAGGCGCCGGTGTGTGCCGTCACGCTGCGCACCCGCCCGCCGCCGAGCAGGCGCAGGACGTCGATCTGGTGCGTGGCCTGGCTGTGGATGACGCCACCGCCGGCTTCGGTCACCAACTCTTCGGGGCGGCGCGGCCGGTACAGGAAGTCGGTGAAGTTGAGCGCCGTGAGCATGCGCACCGCGCCGAAGTCGCCGCTGTCGATCAGCGCGCGCGTGTGCAGGATTGGCGCATCGAAGCTGTGGCTGTGCCCCACCACGAGTGCCACGCCGGCTGCCTGCACGGCCTCGATCATCGCGCTGCACTGCGCCAGCGTGATGGCCATCGGCTTTTCCACCAGCACGTGCTTGCCGAGCGCGGCGGCGGTTCCGACATGCTCGGCGTGGAACTGGTGCGGCGTTGCGATGTACACCACCTGCACCGCCGGGTCGGCACACAGCTCCTGCACCGTCGCGTACGTGGGGGCCTGGAAGTCGCGTGCGAACTGCGCCCGGGCCGCCTCCAGCGGGTCGGTGGCGGCGACCAGGCGCACGCGCGGATCCTGCGTGAAGGTGGGCAGCATCAGCGTGAACGCGCGCCCGAGGCCTGCCACGCCGATGCGCAGCGGGAGGCGTTCGGCGGCGCTCACAAGATTTCCCTCCGTGCTGCGCACTGCGGGGCTGAGCGCCTTGGGAGCGGCCCGGCGGCGCTTCCTGGGTTACCCCTTCGTGCTGCGCACTGCGGGGCTGAGCGCCTTGGGAGCGGCCCGGCGGCGCTCACAGATCGAGCACCAGTTCGCCGCCGTGGGCGCGTGACACGCAGACCATGATCTGCGTGTCCTTTTCGTCGTCCATCAGCACCATGTCGCGGTGTTCCGGCGTTCCCGCGAGCAGGGGGGTGCGGCAGGTTCCGCAGGTGCCGCTTTCGCAGGAGCTCGGCACCCAGCAGCCGTGCGCGCGCAGCGCTTCGAGCAGGGTCTGCCCGGCGTCCACCTCGATCGTCGTGCCGCTGCGCTGCAGGCGCACCGTGAAGGGCTGGTTGGCTGCCTGCTGGCTGGCGTCGACACCGAAGCTCTCGAAGTGGATCGCGCCGGACGGCCAGTGCCCGCTCATGTCCGCTACCGCGTCCATCAGGCCGCGCGGGCCGCAGCAGTACACCTGCTCCCGGCCCGGCATCTCGAACTCGGACCACAGGTCGATCGCCTGCTGCAGGTCGCCATGGTCGTGGTGCAGTCGCACCTGGGCGCCGAACTCGGCCAGCAGCAGCGTGCGAAACGCCGTCGAGGCTTCGTCGCGCGTGCAGTAGATCAGCCGAAAGCGCGCGCGCGGGTTGCGCCGCAGGTCGCGCATCATGGACAGGATGGGCGTGATGCCGATGCCACCTGCGATGAACAGGAAGGATTCTGCGCGCGCGTGCAGCGCGAAGTTGTTGCGCGGCGCACTGACGGCCAGCGTGTCGCCGGCGCGTACCCCGTCGACCATGCTGACCGAACCGCCGCGCCCCCTGCCTTCGCGCTTGATGGCGATCTGGTAGCAGTGTGCGTCCGCCGGGTCCGAGCACAGTGAGTAATTGCGCCGCACGCCGCCAGGCGTCTGCACCGTCAGGTGCGAGCCGGCGGTGAAGGGCGTCAGTGCTTCACCGTGCGGATGGCGCAGGTCGAACTGCCAGATGTCGGTCGCAAGCAGCGTCTTCGCGCTGACCCGCAGATCCGTGAAAGGTGGTTCGGTGGGAACGTGGCCGGGGGATGTGCTTATGTCCAATTCGGATCCTTGTGTTTGATTGGCATCAAAAAACCGCTTGACAAAGAATGTCGACGCCAAATAATCTTAGTTCCCTAAGGAAAAGAATGGGCTCTTTTCGCGAAACGTATGGATCGGCCTTTATTTCCGTCCGCCAACCCCCAGCTGTAAGCCATGGCGCACCAGCGTCGGTGTGCCTGTCCATGTACGGGAGCCGAACATGAAGCGAGC
>JBDHRZ010000282.1:0-4638 GCA_039807845.1 Rhodoferax sp. | reverse complement strand
GTTCCCGCTGCTGATGCCGGTCACGCTGTTCGTGCTCGTCAACGCGGTGATCAACGCGTTCCGGCTGGTCGACCACATCGTCGTGATGACGCGCGGCGGCCCGGACAACGCGACGGCGCTGTTGCTCTACTACATCTACGAGATCGGGTTCCGCTTCTGGGATTCGGCGTACGCGGCGGCGCTCACGATGGTGCTGCTCGCGATCCTCGGCATCACGGCGCTCGTCCAGTTCTTCGTGCTCGAGCGCAGGACCCATTATCAGTGACCGCCGAGCCTGCACCGCAGAAGCCGCGTCGCGAGCGGCAACCCCGGGCGGGGAGCCTCCCGGGGGACGGGAACCGGGAGTCGGCGCGATGACGCACGTGTACGACTCGCGCGGCTTCGCGCGCGCCGTCGAGACCGCGGCGGCGTGGCTGCTGGGCTTCCTGTGGGTGCTGCCGCTGCTCTACGCGTTCTGGACGGCGTTCCACCCGGCCGAGTTCTCGACGCGGCTCGCGCTCACCGCGCCGCTCACGCTCGACAACTTCGTCAAGGCCTGGAACGCCGCGCCGTTCGCGCGCTACTTCGTCAACACGGTGGTCCTCGTGACGATGGTGCTCGCGGCGCAGCTCGTGCTCGTGACGCTCGCCGCGTACGCGTTCGCGCGCTTCGAGTTCCCGGGGCGCAACGTGCTTTTCGCGCTCGTGCTCGTGCAGCTCATGATCATGCCGGACGTCCTGATCGTCGAGAACTACCGGACGATGACCTTCCTCGGCATCAAGGACACGATCCTCGCGATCGGACTGCCGTACTGGGCGAGCGCGTTCGGCATCTTCCTCCTGCGCCAGACGTTCAAGACGATTCCGCGCGAGCTCGACGAGGCCGCGCGCGTCGAGGGCTGCTCGCCATTGCAGGTGCTCTGGAAGGTCTACGTCCCGCTCGCCCGCCCGACCTACCTCGCCTACGCGCTCGTGTCGGTGAGCTACCACTGGAACAACTTCCTGTGGCCGCTCATCATCACGAACTCGGTCGAGTCGCGGCCGGTGACCGTCGGCCTGCAGGTGTTCTCGTCGACCGACCAGGGCATCGACTGGTCGATCATCACGGCGGCGACGCTGCTCACGACGGCGCCGCTCCTCGTCGCGTTCCTGCTGTTCCAGCGCCAGTTCGTCGCGTCGTTCATGCGCGCGGGAATTCGTTGAATACACTGCCTGGCACGAGGCAATGGAGGGTGATGTGCTGGTCTCGGAAAAGCGTAAGTATTTGGTTCGGACCGTAGCAGAAGCGAAACAAGTCGCATTGGCTTGGCTTGAGCAAATCAACCTTCAAAATGCCGCTGCATTCGGATTGCCAGAAGTGGATGATCGGTACCATGTCTGGCGAGTACCGCTTCGTTCCGCAAGTCGCAGGACTGCGCTTGGCGAAATAGTTCTGGATGCGTACAGCGGCGACGTGCTCGTAGATCGTACAACCAAGCCCGAACTAATTGAAGCGAGACTGTTGAAGAAGCCGCCGCCAAAGGGTCCAAGCGGCGCATCGAGTCAGTACAAGCTTTCCCCGCTTCGCAATACGATCGGCTATGGGGACTCGGTGAATCTGCTGGATGAAATGCCGTCCGAGTCTGTGGACCTGATCTTCACTTCACCACCTTACTTCAACGCACGTCCTCAGTACTCGGAGTTCGAGGAGTACGAAGGATATCTGCATTTCATGCGGAAGATCATTAGTCGGTGTCATTCGGTGCTTTCCGAGGGACGATTCATGGTGATGAATACGTCGCCCATATTGCTGCGGCGCGCGAGCCGGAACGAGTCGTCAAAGCGAATCGCCGTTCCCTTTGATCTGCACCGGATATTCGTGGAGGAAGGCTTCGACTTCGTTGATGACATCATCTGGCTCAAGCCCGAGGGTGCTGGATGGGCCACCGGGAGGGGTCGCCGCTTTGCGGCTGATCGAAATCCGCTGCAATACAAAACAGTGCCCGTTACCGAGTACGTGTTGGTCTATAGAAAACGATCCCCAAGATTGATCGATTGGCATATTCGCAATCATCCCGATAAGAAGATCGTTCAGGCATCAAAGATTCCAGACGGATACGAACGCACGAACGTTTGGCGAATCAGCCCGGCGGTCAATGCAAATCATCCCGCCGCATTTCCGTTGGAACTGGCGGAGAAAGTCGTTAAGTATTACTCATTCCGAGGAGATGTTGTACTCGATCCATTCGCCGGATCAGGAACTGTTGGAGCTGCGGCTGTCAAGTTGGGGCGATCCTTCGTACTGTTTGATTCGAACATGGATTACGTTCGACAGGTTTGTGCCGACGCGCGTCGTTGGTTGGGGGGCAAATTCGAGGATGTGCTGCTAATCAATTGCAGGAATCTCGCGAGGCCGGAATCGCAAGCTCAGTTGGGAATCTAGGGAAGGACGTGGTCGGAGGGATAGTGCCAAATCGAGCGCCAAAGGAAGAGCGGATCATTTCGCGGCTGATGCCGGATGCGGGGCGCGCGTTGCTGACCGGAACCGGAAAAGACTTCATCAAGAGAGTTGGTGACGAAATCATCCGTGACGCCGTGTACGGAGTGCTCTGCGGTGAAAATTTGCGGATGCAGACAGAGTTCATGACGCGGAGCAGGCTATCGCAACTCAGTGCGTCACTGATTGCGCTGTACGTGCGAGGAAAACTTGAGGTGCCGGGGTTTGGGGAAGGTTTGGCGCAGCTTGCGGCACGTCAGCTACGGGTGGCGAAGAAGGCAGACGCAGCTGAGACGTGGCCTGCACAGTGGTTCATTGGTTTGACCGGAAAGGCAGCACAGAATGTTCTCAAAGGCGATGAAGCCGAGTTGGTCAAGTATGTTGACCGATACACGGAAACACTTGATGCAACGGTATTGCATGCTGAAGAAACGTTCGGGCGTTCACAATGCCGATTCGGCTTTGAAAATGGTAAGACGAAGTCAGATGTTGTGGAAATGAGTTGGCGCGATCTTCTGCAACTCGCCACGGCCATTGGATCGCAAACTCTTACGATCCGAGGATCCGAGAAATCGATGTATGGAAAACTCTTTGAGCGATTGATATTGGGGTCAGTACTAAGCATCCTCGGCTTCCGTCGTGTCGAGAAGCCAGCCGTGGATCGAGAGGGTGTTTTCTGGCTGTCAGACGGTTCCGGCAGTCGAGAGGCCGATGCGACGCTGTTGTACAAGCCCGGACATCTTGTGCGATTTGACATCGGCTTCATCGGTCCCGGAAATCCCGAGATCTCAAAGGACAAGCTGTCGCGGTTTTCTGCCGAGCACAACATATTGGGAAAGCGAACGTACACGAAGACCATCATTGTGGTCGACCGACTTCCCAAGACAGCCAAAACGGAACTGGCGGCCGCAGGTATCGGAGCCGGAATTGTCCAAATGGGGATGGCATACTGGCCACGAAACCTTGCCGTTGAGCTTTCGAAAATTACGTCGGTCGCCTATTCGATACAGCGAATGGGCGACGATCGAATTCGGGAACATCTGCGCGCGAATCTGGAAAAGATTGCCCTCACAGAGTTCTTGGGCGGCGTAAATCTGGAGGCGACGGACGAGGGTGACCAACCAGCCTAGAGCGTGAGAATAGTCACCTGGAACGTCCAGTGGTTCCTCGGTCTCGACGGCCGCGTCGACCCGGCGCGCGTGATCGCGCACGCACGATCGCTCGCCGACTTCGACGTGCTGTGCGTGCAGGAGCTCGCCGACAACTTCCCGGATCCGCGCCTCGAGGGCAACGACGGCGGTGACCAGTTCGCGCAGCTCGCGGCGCTGCTGCCCGGCTACACGGTGATCCACGGCGTCGGCACCGACCATCCGGCCGACGACGGCCGGCGGCGGCGCTTCGGCAACGCGATCGCGACGCGCCTGCCGGTGCGGCAGGTGCGAAGGCACGCGCTGCCGTGGCCGGCGGACCCTGGCGTCGCGTCGATGCCGCGCGTGGCGGTCGAGGTGGTGGTCGCGGCGCCGTCCGGCCTCGTGCGGATCGTGACGACGCACCTAGAGTACTGGTCGCCCGCGCAGCGGTCGCAGCAGGTGCGACGGCTGCGCGAGATCCATGCGGAAGGCCACGGGCACGCCCGGCTCGGCAGCGCCGAGCGCGACGACGGCGGCCCGTTCCACGTGTATCCGCATCCGTTCGCGACGATCGTGACCGGCGACTTCAACCTGGGACCGGACGACCCCGACTACGCGCAGATGCTCGCGCCGTTCCCGGACGCGACGTCGCGGTTCCACGACGCCTGGCGCCTCGTTCACGGCGAGCGGCCGCAGCCGCCGACCTTCTGCCTGCACAAGCCCTACTCGCCCGACTCGAAGCCGGTCGCCTGCGACTTCGTGTTCGTGAGCGACGAGCTCGCGCGGCACGTGAGCGCCGTCGAGGTCGACGTCGCGACCACGCTCTCCGACCACCAGCCGGTCGTCGTCACGCTCGACGAATAGCGCCGTCCCCGGAGCGCGCCTGCGCGCCCCCCCGGGGCGCGGCCCGCAGGGGGCGGTCCGGCTACAATCCCGCACGCAGGCCCCGCGTCGGTTCGCGGTTGGCCGGCGAACGCTCCCATGCCCGACGATCCCACCGGCACGCTCAGGCGCCTCGCGGCCTCGCCGCGGCCGAAGGTCGTGCTCGTCAGTC
>JBDHRZ010000281.1:0-4643 GCA_039807845.1 Rhodoferax sp. | reverse complement strand
CCTGGTCGCCCTGTTCGCACCGCTCATCGCGCCGTACGGTGAGACCCAGATCGTCGGCCCCGAGTTCGCCCCCTGGGGTGGCGGCTTCATCCTGGGCACCGACAACCTCGGCCGCGACATCGCCTCGCGGCTGATCTACGGCGCGCGCAACACGATCGGCATCGCCATCGTCACCACCGTGCTGGCATTCCTCACCGGCGGCCTGCTGGGCATGATCGCGGGCACGGTGCGCGGCTGGGTCGACCAGTTGCTGGGCCGCCTGGTGGACGTCATGATGGCGGTGCCCTCGCTGATCTTCACGCTGCTGCTGCTGTCGATCTTCGGCACCTCGATCGCCAGCATGATCGTCGTGATTGCCGCGGTCGAGTCGACCCGCATCTTCCGCCTGGCCCGCTCGCTCGCGCTGGGCATCGGGGTGCTGGACTACGTGGAGGCCGCCAAGCTGCGCGGCGAAGGACTGGCCTGGCTGATCGTGCGCGAGATCCTGCCCAACGCGGTGGCGCCGCTGATCGCCGAATTCGGCCTGCGTTTCTGCTTCGTGTTCCTGTTCGTCGCCTCGCTCAGCTTCCTCGGCCTGGGCATCCAGCCGCCCACCGCCGACTGGGGCTCGATGGTGCGCGAGAACGCCGCGCTCATCACCTACGGCGACATCACCCCGCTGCTGCCCGCCGGCGCCACCGCGCTGATGACGGTGGCGGTCAACTTCGTGGTGGACTGGATGCTGCACCGCTCCAGCGGCTTGAAGAACTGACGATGCCGGGCGACCTCACCACCCCGCTGCTGCGCGTGCGCGGCCTGGTCGTCGAAGGACTGTCCAGCCGCGGCATGCTGCCGATCATCCGCGGCATGGATCTGGACCTGGGCCGTGGCGAGGTGCTCGGGCTGATCGGCGAATCGGGTGCCGGCAAGTCCACGCTGGGGCTGGCGGCGATGGGATTCGTGCGTGACGGCTGCCGCATCGCCGCCGGAACGGTCGAGTTCGACGGCACCGAGCTCACGCAGGCCAGTGCAGCGGTGCGCCAGCGCCTGCGCGCGACGCGCATCGCCTACGTCGCGCAGTCTGCTGCGGCGTCCTTCAACCCGGCGCGCAAGCTGATCGACCAGACCATCGAGAACGCCGTCGTGTACGGCGGTGCTTCGCCGGCGCAGGCCAGTGCCGACGCGATCAGGCTGTACCGCCAGTTGCAGTTGCCCAACCCCGAGCAGATCGGTTTTCGCTATCCGCACCAGGTCTCGGGCGGCCAGCTGCAGCGCGCCATGACGGCGATGGCGATGGTGGCGCGGCCCGACCTGATCGTGTTCGACGAGCCCACCACGGCGCTCGACGTGACGACGCAGATCGAGGTCCTCACGGCGATCCGCAACGCAGTGGAAGCGATCGGCACCTCGGCGATCTACATCAGCCACGACCTCGCGCTCGTCGCGCAGATGGCGGACCGGATCATGGTGTTGCGCCACGGCGAACTGATCGAGGCGGCCGACACCCGCACCATGATGAAGGCGCCGCAGCAGGACTACACCAAGTCGCTCTGGGCGGTGCGCAGTTTCCGGGCCAGCGCCAAGCCGCCCGTGGCGGCCGGCGCGACGCCGCTGCTCGACATCCGTTCGGTGAGCGCGGCGTATGGCCAGGTGCCGGTGCTGCACGACGTGTCGCTGACACTGCACGCGGGCCGCACCACCGCCATCGTCGGCGAGTCGGGCTCGGGAAAATCCACGCTCGCGCGCGTCATCACCGGGCTGCTGCCGCCGCGCGCCGGCGCAGTGGTGTTTGCCGATGCGCCGCTCGCACCCGACTACCGCCGACGCAGCCGCGACGACCTGCGCAAGTGCCAGCTGGTGGTGCAGACGCCCGACACCGCGCTCAACCCGCGCCAGCGCGTGCGCGACATCATCGGACGCCCACTGGGCTTCTACCTCGGACTCAAGGGCGAGGAGCGCGCGCGGCGGGTGCGCGCGCTGCTGACCGAGATCGAGCTCGACCCCGACACCTACGCCGACCGGTTTCCGGGCGAGCTCTCGGGCGGGCAGAAGCAGCGCGTGTGCATCGCGCGCGCGCTCGCCGCCGAACCGGCGCTGCTGATCTGCGACGAAGTCACCTCGGCGCTGGACCAACTGGTCGCCGAGGAAGTGCTGAAACTGCTCGATCGCCTGCAGCGCGAACGCGGCCTGGCCTATCTGTTCATCACCCACGACCTGGCGACGGTGCGTGCGATCGCCGACGACGTGCTGGTCATGAAGAGTGGCAAGGTGGTCGACTCCGGCAGCCGCGACCGCATCTTCGCGCCACCTTTCAAACCGTATACGGAATTGCTGCTGTCGAGCCTGCCGGAAATGGATCCGGACTGGCTCGACCGGCTGCTGGCAAGCCGCAGTGCCGCCGGCACGCCGGCAACCTGATGCTTCATCCAGATCAACCCAACCCAACCCACAGGAGACTCCCACCGTGATCAGGACCCTCGACCAATTCAACCGCCGCGACATCCTGCTCGCCGGTGCCGCCGGCGCGCTCGGCCTCGCGCTCAGCCCGCAGGCATTCGCGCAAGGGGCACCGAAGCGCGGCGGGCGCATGCGCGTGGGCGTGGCCGGCGCCAATACCGGCGACTCACACGATCCGGCCACCTGGGGCATGTCCGCACTCGTCAACCTTGGCCTGTGGGCGGGTGTCTACAACAACCTGATGGAGATCGGGCCGGACAACAAGGTCACCCCTGAACTGGCCGAGAGCGTCGAGCCGTCCAAGGACGCGAAGACCTGGACCTTCACGCTGCGCAAGGGCGTGACCTTCAGCAATGGCAAGGCGCTCGATGCCGAGGACGTGGTCGCCTCCATCAACCACCACCGGGGCGAGCAGTCCAAGTCGGCCGCCAAGGGCGTGCTGGGCAGCGTGACGGACGTGCGCGCCGACGGCAAGGACAAAGTGGTGTTCACGCTCTCGAGTGGCAGCGCCGACTTTCCCGTGTCGGTGTCCGACTACCACCTGCCGATCGGCCCGGCCACGAACGGCAAGGTGAACTGGGAAGCCGCCATCGGCACCGGCGGCTATACGCTGGCCAGCCATGAGCGCGGCGTGAAGATGCTGCTCAAGCGCAACCCGAACTACTGGAAGAGCGGCCGCGCCTGGTTCGACGAAGTCGAGCTGATCAACATCGCCGACCTGGCCGCGCGCATGAACGCGATCGTGTCGGGCCAGGTGGACGTGATCGGCAACCCGGACATCAAGACGCTGGCGCTCTTGCAGCGCAACAAGGACGTCGTGGTGGAGGAATACACCGGCACGCAGCAGTTCACGATCCCGATGTTCACCGACGTGGCGCCGTTCAACGATCTCAACGTGCGCCTGGCACTGAAGTACTCGCTGGATCGCAAGGCGATGGTGCAGACCATCCTGCGCGGCCACGGGCGCCCGGGCAACGACAGCCCGATCACGCCGGCCAACGTGTATTTCAACGAAGCGGTGCAGCCACGCCCCTACGACCCCGAGAAGGCGAAGTTCCACCTCAAGCAGGCGGGCTTGAGTTCGCTCAAGGTCGACCTGTCGGCCAGCGACGCCGCCTTCCTCGGCGCGGTCGATACCGCGGTGATGTTCAAGGAACAGGCCACCAAATCCGGCATCGATATCAACGTGGTGCGCGAGCCGACCGACGGCTACTGGACCAATGTCTGGCTGAAAAAGCCGTTCGTGATGTGCTACTGGGCCGGCCGCCCGACCGAAGACTGGATGTTCAGCCAGGTCTACGCCAAGGGCACGCCGTACAACGACACGCACTGGAACAACGAGCGCTTCAACAAGCTGCTGGTGGAGGCGCGCGCCGAACTCGACACGAACAAGCGGCGCACCATGTACGGCGAGATGCAGCAACTGGTGAGCGACGACGGTGGCGTGATCATCCCGATGTTCTCCAACATGCTCAGCGCACGCTCGACCAAGATCGCACACGCCAAGAGCGTCGGCACCAACCTTGCGCTGGATGGCTGGAAGTGCGTGGAACGGTGGTGGATGGCGTGACCCCGCGCCGATCGCGGCACCAGCGGTAGCGCCTGGTGCCGGCCCATGCGTGGCGTGCAATGCCGAACCGATCGAAGGAGCGTCGCAGCATGATCGAACCCCTGACCTCGTTCACCCGCCGCGACGTGCTACGGGCAGGCGCTGCCAGCGCAATCGGGCTGGGGCTCATCGCGCAGGCCTCCGCGCAAGGGACACCGAAGCGCGGTGGCCGTCTGCGGCTGGGCACGCCCGGCGGCAATACCGGCGACTCGCACGATCCAGCCACCTGGGGCACGTCGACGCTGGTCCACCTCGGCCTGTGGGGAGGCGTCTACAACAACCTGATGGAGATCGGCCCCGACAACAAGGTCACTCCGGAACTGGCCGAGAGCGTGGACTCGTCCAGGGACGCCAGGATCTGGACCTTCACGCTGCGCAAGGGCGTGACCTTCAGCAACGGCAAGGCGCTGGATGCCGAAGACGTGGTGGCCTCCATCAACCACCACCGGGGCGAGCAGTCCAAGTCGGCCGCCAAGGGCGTGCTGGGCAGCGTGACGGAGGTGCGCGCCGACGGCAAGGACAGGGTGGTGTTCACGCTCTCGAGTGGCAGCGCCGACTTTCCCGTGTCGGTGTCCGACTACCACCTGCCGATCGGCCC
>JBDHRZ010000280.1:0-4644 GCA_039807845.1 Rhodoferax sp. | reverse complement strand
GCCGACCCGCATGCGGGTGATCGTGACCCGCCCCCAGCGCGAGGCCCAGGCCTGGGCGCAGGCGCTGGCGCAGCAGGACATCGCCGCGCTGGCGTTGCCGCTGATCGTCATCCGTGCGCTGGACGATCCCGGAGTGCTTGCTGATGCCTGGCAGGCATGGCCGCAGTGCAATGCGGTGATGTTCGTCAGTACACCGGCGGTGGAACATTTCTTCGCGGCGCGCCCGCCCGGCGTCGATGGTTCCGCCCGCGCGCCCGGCCCGCGCTGCTGGAGCCCCGGTCCCGGGACGGTCGCTGCGCTGCTGCGCCACGGTGTCGCACCGGCGCGCATCGATGCGCCCGCGCCCGATGGCGGCCGGTTCGACTCCGAGGCCTTGTGGCAGCGGGTTGCCGCGCTGGTGCGGCCGGGCGGGCAGGTGCTGGTGGTGCGTGGCGCACAGCAGGAGGCCCCGGTGCCGCACGAGGCCGCAGCGCCACCGCAGGACTCCGTTGCCCCGGGTGCGGCGGCATCGCTGCCTGGGCCTGACCAGCGGCAGGGGCAGGGGCAGGGGCAGGAAGGCCATGGCAGGCAGTGGCTGGCCGAGCAGTTGCGCGCGGCGGGTGCACAGGTCCGCTTCGTCGCGGCCTATCGGCGCGGGCCACCGCCGGCCGACCGCGTGCAGCGTGCCTTGGCGCAGCACCGTGTCGATGCGGACGATCTGTGGTTGTTCACCAGCGTACAGGCGATCGACCATCTGCGTGCCTGCCTGCCGACGCAGGCCTGGTCGCACATGCGGGCGCTGGTGACGCACCCGCGCATCGGGCTGGCAGCGCGTGCGGCGGGCTTTGGAACCGTGCACGAGTCCCGACCGGCGTTCGATGACGTCGTTGCGTCGATAAAATCGCTTCGATGATGGACCCCGCCTCCAGCCCGTCTGCACCCGGTCCGGCTGGCACAGAGCCGCAACGCTCCGAGCCGCCTGTCGCGTCGGCGCCGGTGGGTGGGCCCGCGGCCGTGCGCGCGAGCGACGGACCGCGCCTGGCCGTGTTGCTCGGAGCCTCGCCGTTGTCGGTGCTGGCGTTGCTGCTGGGCGTGCTGGCGCTGGCGCTTGGTGTGGTGTCGTGGCAGCGGGTGTCGGCGATGCAGGAGCCGCTGGCCCGGCAGGTGGGCGATGCGACGCTGGGGGTTGCGGAGGCGCGCGCCAGTGCCAGGGCGGCGCAGGATCAGGCGCGCGAGATGGCCGCGCGCCTCGCCGTGGCCGAGGCGAAGCTGGCGGAGGTCGCGGTGCAGCGCGGCCAACTCGACGAACTGATACGCAACCTGTCGCGCTCGCGCGACGATACCCTGGCGGTGGATATCGAGTCGGCGATCCGGCTGGCGCAGCAGCAGGCCCAGCTCTCCGGCAGCGTCGAGCCCCTGGTGGCCGCCTTGCGCAGCGCCGAGCAGCGCGTGGCCCGCGCCGCGCAACCCGCGCTGGCACCGTTGCAGCGCGCGCTGGCGCATGACATCGTGCGCATCACTTCGGCGGCGGTCACCGACGTTCCGGGTCTGCTGGCGCGCATCGACGAACTGCTGCGCCTGGCCGACGAACTGCCACTGGCCAACGCGGTCGCCATGGTCAGCGGGTCCGGTTCGCTCAAGCGCCAGGGAGCCGAAGCCGCGCCCAGCTGGTGGCAGCGGGTGCTGCAACTGGTGGGCGACGAGGCGGGCAAGCTGATGCGCATCAGCCGCATCGAGCAGCCCGAGGCGGCGCTGCTGTCGCCCGAGCAGTCGTTCTTCGTGCGCGAGAACTTCAAGCTGCGCCTGCTCAACGCGAGGCTGGGTTTGCTGGCGCGCCAGTTGCAGGCTGCGCGCGCCGACCTGGCCGCGGCCTCGGGCACGCTGTTGCGCTATTTCGACCCGGCGTCGTCCAGGACCCAGCTTGCCGCGGGCTTGCTGCAGCAGGTGCAGGCGCAGATGAAGTCCTTCGAGCTGCCGCGCGCCGACGAAACCCTGGCCGCGCTCGCCACGGTCGTCGCCGGACGCTAGGTCGGCAACCGCGATGCGTGTCTCTCTCTGGTTGCTGGCCCTGTTCGCTGCGGCAGTGGCGGCGGCGCTGTTCGCAGGCAGCAATCCGGGTTCGGTGACCGTGTTCTGGCCGCCGTATCGGATCGACCTGTCGCTCAACCTGGTGCTGGTGCTGCTGCTGCTGGGTTTCCTGCTGCTGTACCTGGCGTTGCGCGCCCTGTCGGCGCTGTTCTCGATTCCGCGCGAGGCCCGCGTCTGGCGCCAGCGCCAGCGCGAACGCAACATGCAGGCCGCGCTGCTCGATGCCTATGCGCAGCTGATCGCCGGGCGCTTCGTGCGTGCCAGGAAGGCGGCCGAGGCGGTGATCGACCAACTGCAGCACTTCGCGCAAGGTGATGACAAGTTGCGCTACGCCGCACAACTGCGCTCGGTCGCCCATTTGCTGGTGGCCGAGGCCGCGCACGCACTGCAGGACCGGGCCGCGCGCGAGACGCATTGCCGCGCCGCACTCGGCGCTGCGCCTCGCACGCTGCCCGAGTTGCACGAAGGCGCGCGGCTGCGCGCGGCGCAATGGGCGCTGGACGATCACGATGCGGCGCTCGCGCTGCAGATGCTCGACGATCTGGGGCAGGGCCCGGCGCGCCGCACGCTGGCCCTGCGCATGCGGCTCAGGGCGGCGCGCATGGCCGGGCGCACCAGCATGGCGCTGGAGACGGCGCGCCTGCTGGCCAAGCACCATGCCTTGTCGGAGACGGCTGCGCGCGGTGTGCTGCGTGGCCTGGCGATCGAGCTCGTGCAGTCGGCCCACGACCCGGGTCAGTTGACCCAGGCCTGGTCGCGCCTGGAGCCGGCGGAGCGCAACATGGCCGAGGTGGCGATCGCGGCCGCGCGACGCCTGCTGACGCTGGGCGGCGAAGCATCGACCAGCCGGCTCTGGCTGTTGCCGGCCTGGGAACAGATGCTGCGCCATCCGGATGGCCTGAGCGAGGCACAGAGCGTCGACCTGGTGCGGGCACTGGAGGCAGGCTTCGTCAATGATGCGGCCGCACTGGAAGGCGACTGGCTCACCCGCATCGAGTCGGCGCAGCGCAGCCAGCCCGGTGACGCCGTGTTGCAGTACCTGGCCGGGGTGACGTGCATGCAACTGCGGTTATGGGGCAAGGCGCAGCAACTGCTGCAGCAGTCCCTGGTGCGCCAGCAGGACCCCGGACTGCGGCGCGATGCATGGAGGCAACTGGCGGAATTGGCCGCACGCCAGGGCGATACCGAAGCGGCAACCGCGGCCTGGCGTCATGCGGCCCAGCCGTCGACGCTCGCAGCGCCGCAGGCGAGCGAGCATCGCGCGTAGGACTGTCGAGTTCCTGGGTCGCAGATTCTGCACGCCGCAGGCGCGTGAGCGCCGCGCCACCACGTCGATCCAGTGCTGTTATGCGCAGCAGGCGCGCGAGTGCCGCGGATGGCGCAGCACTGGCTCGAGTCGCGCGCCTGGCCGGCTTCAGTTCGACGGTGATTGTTCGAACGGCAGCGAGAGCGTGCGCAGGTCGCGCCGTGTCTCCACCAGCACCAATGGGCCTTCGTCGATCACGACCCGGGGTGCCGGCTCGCGCGGAACGTGGATGGGTTGCGGCTGGGCGGCGATCGCGGCCTGCACGACCCGGATCTTCTCGGCATCGGAGTTGATCCAGTCCAGGCCGCAGGCCTGCACGACCTGCGCGAGTTCCTCCATCGGCAGCACGAAGGCCTCGACCTTTGGCAGCGTGGCCGACGCTGGTGCGCCGCTGCCCCCGTTGCGCGAACGGGCAGGCGCCGCGTCGCCTGCGCCGCTGGCCCGACTGGCTTCCTGCTGCGCGGCTGCTGCATCGCCTGCACCGGCACGGGCCTGCTGTGGTTGCTCGCCCATGGCAGCGCGCCGAGGGCTGCGCTCGTCGCCACGCTCTCCCTGGTCGGCGCGTGTGCCGCGATCCCCGCGTGCACCGCGCTCGCGCCCATTGCGTTCGCGGCCGCGGCGTTCGCGTGTCGAGGTGTCCTGCGCGGCGGCGTGCCCGGCTTCGTCGTTGGCCTGGTCGGCCGCTGCCGGTTGCAGCGACTCGATCTGGCTCTGCTCGGCCGGGCTGGCAGCGGCAACAGGCGATGCGCTCGGTGCAGACTCCTCCCGGTCCCTGGATGCTGCGTCATCGCTGGCCGGCAGGTTGCCATCGGCGCGTTCGGCACGATCACGGCGTTCGGCACTGCGCTCGCCCCTGGGCCGGCGGTCGCGCTGGCGTTCCCCGCGCCCTTCACGCCCGTCGCGTGCAGGGGCCCCTTCGCTCTGGGCTTCGTTCTGCCCGCTGCGCCCCTCGGTGGCAGTCGGTTCCGGCGCCATGCGCCCTGCCTCGGGCCGCGCGTCCGCGCGTTCACCGCGTTCGCTGCGCTCACCGCGCTCACCGCGCTCCTGGCGTTCCGCGCGACCGGTGCGCGCAGTGCGCGTTGCGCGGTCGACGCGTTGCTCGTCGCGTCCGCTGTCGTCGATCGGCGCACCCGACGGGCTGCCCGCAACGCCGCTGTCGGCCGCCAGTGGCAGTCCGTTGGCGTTCGTGCGTTCGCGCTGGCCCTGGCCAGAGCGCTCGCCGCGTCCGCGCCCACCGCGTCCGCCGCGCGAGCGGCCGTCCCCACGTCCCT
>JBDHRZ010000279.1:0-4646 GCA_039807845.1 Rhodoferax sp. | reverse complement strand
CCAGCTGGCCCGTGCAGGCGAGCACCAGCCATGCTGCCAGGGGAGCGCCACGCAGCAGGCGCGGGGGCCGCGGCGCCTCAGCCATGGCAGCGACGGACCCGCGACAGGACCGGACCTGGTGCGACACACTGCACCAGACACCATATACCGACTGTGATCGACGCAGTCATCGACACCCCACGCTCCCTGTAAACTCGGGGCCTGTGTTGAGAGGCTGAAAGTCTTGCATCCATGCGCGCCTTTCGGGCACAGCCGAAAAACGTTCAGCCTCTGACTCCACACGCCTTGCCGTTGCGAGGGTCCAAGTCTATGTCCATATTCCGTCGCCCGGATTACCAGTCCGATACCACCCTGTTCATCGCCCAGCTCAAGGCGGCGAAGCCCGAGCTCGAAGCGCGGCAACGCCAGGGGCGCGAGCTGCTGTGGGACAGGAAGCTCGACCGCGCGGCCTGGAAGTCGTACCGCCTGGCCCAGGTACCGCAGCGGCCCTACGTCTACCAGACCGACCCCTCCTGAGCACCGCAGGTCCCGTACGCGGGACAGGCGCCTCCCAGGAAGGCCGCGACTTGCGCAACCTTGCCTGCCGAGCGCGCCAAGTCCCGTGCGCGTCGCACCATCTGAACAGCCTCGCCGCGGGGCACGATCCCCCAGCGCAACACGGAGAACCATCCAGTGAACAGCCCCGACGAACTGGTCGAAGCAGCCAGCGAACTGGGCAGCATGCCGGAGGTGGTCGACCAGGTCGCGCTCGCGCGGCTGTACGGTGAACCGTTGTTCACGATTCCGCAGGACCTGTACATCCCGCCCGATGCACTGGAAGTGTTCCTGGAGGCGTTCGAAGGTCCGCTCGACC
This sequence comes from Rhodoferax sp., assembly GCA_039807845.1. Taxonomy (GTDB): domain Bacteria; phylum Pseudomonadota; class Gammaproteobacteria; order Burkholderiales; family Burkholderiaceae_C; genus CAISIP01. Next base: position 3,793 of record JBDHRZ010000279.1, on the reverse strand, counting down.
TGCTGCTCTACCTGATCCGCAAGCAGGACTTCAACATCCTGGACATCCCCATGGCCGGCGTGACGCGCCAGTACCTGGCCTACGTGGACGAGATCCGCGGGCGCAACCTGGAACTGGCAGCGGAATACCTGCTGATGGCCGCGATGCTGATCGAGATCAAGTCGCGCATGCTGCTGCCGCCGCGCAAGGTGGCCGTGGGGGAGGAAGCAGAGGACCCGCGTGCCGAACTGGCCCGTCGCCTGCTCGAATACGAACGCATCAAGCTGGCGGCAGCCGCGTTGAACACGATCCCGCTGATCGGACGCGACTTCCTGCGCGCCCAGGTGATGATCGAGCAGTCGCTGGTGCGCTTCCCCGAGGTCGCCCTGAGCGACCTGCAAAACGCCTGGCACGACATCCTGCGCCGCGCCACACTCGCGCAGCACCACCACATCTCGCGCGAGCAATTGTCCGTGCGCGAATACATGGGCATCGTGCTGCGCCGGTTGCAAGGGCAGCGCTTCGTGGAGTTCGAGGCCCTGTTCGACCCCGCCAGGGGCCCGCAGGTGCTGGTAGTGACCTTCATCGCCCTGCTCGAACTGGCCAAGGAGAACCTGGTCGAGATCACCCAGGCCGAATCGTTCGCGCCGATCTACGTGCGCCTGTCGTACCGGGCGGCGGCAGAGGCGGCGGCGTGATTCGCTAACCGCCGACCTCGTCGCGTGCCTCGCGCGCCATCAGCGCCGCAACCGCCTGGCGCGGGTCGAGACGGCCGTCCAGCAGGGCGACGACCGCGTCGCTGATCGGCATTTCGACACCCAGCGCACGCGCCCGCTGGGCAACGGTACGCGCACAGAACACGCCTTCGGCGACATGGCCCAGAGCCTGCACCGCCTGCGCCAGGCTCTGCCCGCGTGCCAGGGCCAGCCCGACCTGCCGGTTGCGCGAAAGATCCCCGGTGGCGGTGAGCACCAGGTCACCCAGGCCGCTCAGGCCGGTGAAGGTTTGCGCGCGGGCGCCGAGCGCCACGCCGAGCCGGGTCATCTCGTGCAGTCCGCGCGTGATCAGGGCGGCTCGCGCGTTCAAGCCGAGGTCGAGCCCGTCGCACAGACCCGTTGCAATCGCCAGCACGTTCTTCACCGCACCGCCGACTTCGACGCCGGTGACGTCTTCGCTGGCGTACACGCGCAGGTTGGGGCCATGGAACGCTTCCACCAGCACGGCACGCACATGGGCATGGTCACTGGCGGCCACCAGTGCCGCGGGCTTGCCCTGTGCCACCTCTTTGGCGAAGCTCGGCCCGCTCAGCACACCGGCCGCCAGAGCGGGTGCCACCTCGGACTGGATTTCATGCGCCATTAGTCCGACGGCAGCCGCACCTGACGCTGGGTGAGGCTGCTGGGCTGGCTCGAAGCCCTTGCACAACCAGACTACCGGAACCGGGCAGTGCCGCAGTCGCAGCAGCATGGCACGCAACGCCGCCATCGGCGTGGCGAGCACGACCAGGTCGACCGGGCCCAGTTGCGCCCCAAAGTCACCGGCCGGAGTCGCTCCTGACAGCGCCGGGTCCGACCAGGTGCCGAATTGCAGCGCAGGAGGCAGACCTGCCGCCGGCAGGTAGCGCTGGTTGACCCGCGTACGCTCCATTGCTGCGGTGTGCGCCGGGTCCCGGCTCCACAGACGCACGCGCTGCGTGCCGCCGGCGCGTGCCGCCAGGTTCACCGCCAGCGCCGTGCCCCAGGCGCCGGCCCCCACGATGGCGATTTCCATCGTCGATGCGCCTGGTGCAGTGCTTCGCACTGTCTGCTACTTATGGAGCGCTCGCCAACGTTCGCGGCAAGGCTGAGCCCCGCAGACGCGTCTATTGGGCCAGCGTGCCGGCGTTGGCCGCTTCGGCGGCCTGCGCCCGCTGCTGCTCGTACATCGCCTGGAAGTTGATCTCGGACAGATGCACGGGAGGAAATCCGCTGCGCTGGATCAGGTCGGCCACGTTGGAGCGCAGGTACGGATAGACGATCTGCGGGCAGGCGATGCCCATGATCTGGCTCATCTGCTCCTGCTCGATGTTGCGGATTTCGAAGATGCCGGCCTGCTTGACCTCCACCAGGAACACGGTGCGCTCCTTGAGTTTGGTGTGCACGGTGGCCGTGACACAAATCTCGTAGATGCCCTCGGCCGCCGGATTGGCCTCGACACCGAGCTGGATGTCCACCGTGGGCTGCTCCTTCTCGAGCAGGATTGCCGGCGAGTTGGGTTGCTCCAGGGACGACTCCTTGAGATAGATGCGCTGGATCTGGAACGTGGGCGTGTTGTCTTCGGCCATGGATCACTTTCAGGTTGATGGGGTGCGGGCCGAACACCGAGGCCGGACCGCAGGCCCGCCTCGACATCGCCGACACGAGGCGCCATTATCGCCACTGCGCCGGACCCGGCGCCGGCGTGGGGAGCCTCAGACCCTCATGTCCCGGTCACCCGCGCGATTCACGTCCACGCCGTTCGACCAAGGTCGAGCCACGGCAACAAACCACCAGAGAGCTTATCGCGACAAGTTCTGGGGCACCGGTCAACCGGCGTCGAGCAAGGGCACCAAGCCGCCACGGCGGTCCAGTTCCACCAGATCATCGCAGCCGCCCACGTGGGTGGCACCGATGAAAATCTGCGGCACCGTGCGCCGTCCGGTGAGTTCCATCATGCGCACACGCGCGGAGGGATCGAGGTCGACCCTGATCTCCTCGATCTGCGTCACGCCACGCTCCCCGAGCAGTTGCTTGGCCCGGATGCAATACGGGCAGGTCGCGGTGGCATACATCTTGACGGTTTGCATGGTGAGGCCTTTCGACGGACAAACAAAGCACTGGAAGACACCCGACGCATGAGGCCCCACCCTGGCCTCACTCGGCGTCACAAGGTATTGCCGGAGCCCGACCTCGGCTGTGTGTTGCGCCTGGATTGGGGCCTCTGCGAGACCTTACGCGAGGACGATTGCCATGATCGAAGGCTCAGGACCGCTCGACCGGCAGGTCGGCCCCACGCCAGGCGGTCAAACCACCGGAGAGCGACAGCGCCTTTTCGTAGCCGAGCCGTTTCGCCACCGCGACGGCGCGCGCCGAACGCCCGCCGCTCTGGCACACCAGGATCAGCGGGACCGCCTTGTTCTTCACCGCTGCGGGCAACTTGGCCTCGAGTTGCCCCAGCGGGATGTTGCGCGCACCGCCCGGATGGCCAGCGGCGAATTCCTCGGCCTCGCACACGTCGATCACGACCGCCTTCTCGCGATTGATCAGTTGCACGGCGGCCGCGGGGCTGACCCCGCCATCGGCGACCCCGCGCAACATGGGCAAGAACAGCATGGTGCCCGAGACGAGGGCAAGCAGCAGCAACATCCAGTTGTCGATGACGAAACTCACGAGATTCCTTGGCTACGGGCGCAGGAGCGCGACAGCGCGCATTCTAGGAGGCTCCCGGGAGGCCTGTCGGGCGTCTCTAGAATGCAGGCCATGTACACACTCGTATTGCTGCGCCACGGTGAATCGACCTGGAACCTGGAGAACCGCTTCACCGGCTGGACCGACGTCGACCTGACCGACACCGGGATTGCCCAGGCCAAGGACGCGGGCCGGTTGCTGCGCGAGCAAGGGTTCGACTTCGATCTGGCCTTCACCAGTGTGCTCAAGCGCGCCACCCGTACCTTGTGGCACTGTCTGGACGAAATGGATCGCACCTGGCTGCCGGTGGTGCACAGTTGGCGCCTGAACGAACGCCACTACGGCGCGCTGCAGGGCCTGAACAAGGCCGACATGGCCAGGCAATATGG
>JBDHRZ010000278.1:0-4659 GCA_039807845.1 Rhodoferax sp. | reverse complement strand
GGCGCGGACCTGGGCGCGCGTGCGGCGGCGTTGGGCCAACTGGGCGACTACTTCGGCGGCACGCTCAATCCGATCCTGAGCTTTTGCGGTTTCCTGGTGCTGCTGGTCACCGTGGTGCTGCAGCGGCGCCAGCTCGAGGAAGGCACGCGCCAGCTCGAACAGTCCACCCGGGCCATCGACCTGGAGGCCTTCGTGCGCGTGCACGACACGCTCAATTCGCCCGACGGGCTCTCGGCCCGGGCGCGCCTGCTGACGCTGCTGCAACGCGACGGCGCCGCGGTGCCGTTTGCCGAGTGGGCGCCCGAGGACCAGGGCGCTGCCCACACGGTGGCGCGCCAGTTCGAGCTGGTCGGCCTGCTGATCGAAGGTCGCCTGTTCGATCCGAACCTGTTCCTGCGCAGCTGGCACCACACCGTGGCCTGGTGCTGGCAGGCCTGCCAGCCGCTGGTGGCGCACCAGCGCGGCGATCTGCAGCAACCCGGGTTCGCGCGCTGCTTCGAAGAACTCGACGCGCTGGCACGCGCCTGCAAGCCGGTGGTGGCGGGCCGCCTGGGTTACCAGGTCGTGCCATCCGCTGACGGCTCGACGCGGCTGGTGCCGTGAGGCCATGGGGTCAGGTCTTGCCTTTTGCCCCCTCCGCACAGGTTGCAGCGAGACAAGACTTTGGGGGGCAAAAGGCAAGACCTGACCCCAGCAACTTGAATGTCACTTGAGCTGCAGGTGGTGGCATACTGTGCCAAAGTACCATAGGGTAATACCGCTGACTGGTGATCTGGAGACTGCTGTGACAGCTGCTGCCGCTCGTCCCGTGGCGATCAAGATCGATGAGGATATCAAGGCTCGAGTGAAGCGCCTGGCCGAGGCACGCCAGCGTTCTCCCCACTGGCTGATGCGCGAGGCGATCACACAGTACGTGGAACGTGAAGAAGGGCGTGAGGCGTTTCGTCGCGATGCCCTCGTTGCGTGGGAGGCGTATCGCGCGTCCGGATTGCACGTGACAGCCGGGGAGGCCGATGCATGGTTGGCAGATCTCGAACAGGGCAAAGACATCGAACCGCCTGAATGTCACGCCTGATCTGGTCGCGCTCGGCGCTGCTGGACATACAGCGTTTGCATCGGTACTTGGTCCCAAGGAATATCGACGCCGCCGCGTGCCGTGAGGGCGATCCGTCGAGGGGTCAAAGTTCTGGAAGAACAACCGGGGATGGGCCGCCCCGTGGAAGACATGGACAAGGAGTTTCGGGACTGGATCATCGATTTCGGGAATAGTGGTTATGTTGCCCGCTACCGCATTGACGGAAGTACCGTCACGATCCTGGCCGTGCGGCATCAAAGAGAGGTGGGCTTCTGACCTGATCCGACAACTCTCACGCGCCCGCAGGCGGGAGCGGACTCCCTTGCCGGTCGCGCTCGGACAGCAGCGGCTGATCGCCGCCCAGCGGCCACTCGATCGCCAGCGTGGGGTCGTCCCAGGCGATGCAGCGCTCATGCTCGGGCGCGTAATAGGCGGTTGCCTTGTAGAGCAGGTCGGCCGCGTCCGACAGCACGAGGTAGCCGTGCGCCAGCCCGGGCGGTATCCAGAGCTGGCGCCGGTTGGCCGCGCTCAAGGTTTCGCCGTCCCAGCGGCCATACGTCGGTGAACCCGGACGGAGGTCCACCACCACGTCGAACACCTCGCCCGCCACCACCCGCACCAGTTTCCCTTGGGCCTGCTGCACCTGGTAGTGCAGGCCACGCAGCACATGGCGCCGGGAATGCGCATGGTTGTCCTGCACGAAGCGCGGCTCCAGCCCGGTTGCCTCGCGAAACGCGCGCTGGTTGAAACTCTCGAAGAAGAACCCGCGTTCGTCCGCGAACACGCGCGGCTCGAGCAGCAGCACGCCGGGTATGCGGCACGCGATGACGTTCATGGGACGGTATGGGGTCAGGTCCCGACAGCATGGGGTCACGACAGCATGGGGTCAGGTCTTGCCTTTTGCCCCCAAGGGGGGCAAAAGGCAAGACCTGACCCCAGCAACTCTGGGGGCAAAAGGCAAGACCTGACCCCAGCAACTCCGGGCGTCGGTTGCGCGCAGTGTAGTATGTGGGCGCAACGTTGCGCAAGATCACGCGGCTTGCTCGGCGGGCGTGTCGTCGCTCGTGAACCGCCAACCCATCCGGGGACGTGCGCTACGGATACCACCGATGGAAGCGAAGGGGTCACGAGCAGCCGACGCGGCCGCGGATGTGTGGTTCAGCCGACGCGGCCGCGGATGTGTGGTTCAGCCGACGCGGCCGTGGATGTGTGGTTCAGCCGACGCGGCCGTGGATGTGTGTTTCGGTGAAAGAGCGAGGCTCCTGAAGCATATTCGCGTGCTCGTGCCGGCGCCCTGCTCGGCCAGACGCCCGGCGGGGCGCTGCAGGCGGCGGTTGGAAGGTCAACAATCTGGCGGTTTTTGTTTTTCTGAAGGAGCAATGATGTCTGTGCAAGGTTTCGATCGTGCCCGGCTGGAGCGCATCGGCAGCCACTTCGAGGCTTATGTCGACGATGGCCGTCTGCCGGGCTGGCAGGTGCAGGTGGCGCGGCGCGGCGAGATCGTCTATCGGCGCAACTACGGCATGCGCGACATCGAGGCCGGCCTGCCGGTCGAGGACGACACGGTGTTTCGCATCTATTCGATGACCAAGCCGATCACCTCGGTGGCGGCGATGATGCTCTACGAGGAGGGCCGTTTCGAGCTGACCGACCCGATCAGCAAGTTCGTTCCCGCGTTTTCGGACATGCGCGTGTTCGAGGGCGGTACCGCGCTCAAGCCGATGACCCGTCCGGCGGTGGAGCCGATCCGCATCCAGCACCTGCTCAACCACACCTCGGGGCTGACCTACGGCTTTTTTCACGTGCACGTGCAGGACGAGCTCTACCGCAATGCCGGCTTCGAGTGGGGAACCCCGAAGGGCCACACGCTCGAGCAGTGCGTCGACGCCTGGGCACGCCTGCCGCTGCGCTTCGACCCCGGCACGCGCTGGAACTATTCGGTGGCCACCGACGTGCTCGGGCGCCTGATCGAGGTGCTCTCGGGCCAGACCCTGGACGCGTTCTTGCGCCAGCGCATCTTCGAGCCGCTGGGCATGCGTGATACCGCATTCGTTGCCCACGGCAAACTGGGTGAGCGGCTCGGTGCGCTCTATGTGCCCGGCAAGGGCGGCAAGGCCACGCGTGCGGACGAAATGGGCAACGCCGTGCGGGGTGAGGTGAGCTTTCTCTCGGGCGGTGGCGGTCTGGTCTCGACCACCGCCGACTACCACCGCTTCACGCAGATGCTGCTGCGTGGCGGCGAACTCGATGGCCAGCGACTGCTGGGCACGCGCACCCTGCGCCACATGCGCACCAACTCGCTGCCGGGCGGGCAGGACCTGCAGCAATGCGGCATTCCGCTGTTCGCAGAGACCCGCTTCGACGGCACGGGCTTTGGTCTGGGTTTCTCCGTCGTGCTCGATCCGATGGCGCTAGGCACGCTCGGCAGTGCTGGCGAGTTTGCCTGGGGTGGCGCGGCCAGCACCGCCTTCTGGGTCGATCCGCTGGAGGAAATCACCGCCATCTTCATGACGCAGTTGCTGCCGTCGAGCACCTACCCGATCCGCTCGCAACTGCGCCAACTGGTGTATGCGGCGCTGGTCGACTAGATGAGCCTCTTCACCTCGAGCTGGAACGCCGCTGGTGCGCTGGCCGCAGAGCGCCGCGCGCACATGCTCGGGGGCGTCGCCCGGTTGCGCGCGCTCGAGGAGCGAGCGGCGCAGAAATCCGCGAAGGCCGGTCCGCGTTTCGCCAGCCGTGGCCAGTTGCTGCCGCGTGAACGGGTGGCGCTGCTGCTCGATCGCGGCGCGCCCTGGCTGCCGCTGGCCTCGCTGGGCGGCTATCTCAGGGATGCCGCCGATCCAGAGCGTTCGGTCCCCGGTGCGGGCGCCATCGCCGGGATCGGTTTCGTCAGCGGCACGCGCTGCATGGTCGTGGCCGACGATTCGGGCATCGAGGCCGGCGCCCTGCAGCCCGTGGGTGTGGAGAAGATGCTGCGCATGCAGGAGATCGCGCTGCGCGAGAAGCTGCCCTTCATCCACCTGGTGGAGAGCGCCGGCGGCAACCTGCGCGACTACCACGTCGAGAACTTCGTGCTGGGGGGCGGCATCTTCCGCAACCTGGCGCGCCTGTCGGCTGCTGGCCTGCCGGTGATCACCGTGCAGCACGGCTCGGGTACCGCCGGAGGTGCCTACATGCCGGGTCTGTCGGACATCGTGATCATGGTCGAGGGTCGCTCGCGCGCCTTCCTCGCCGGCCCGCCGCTGCTCAAGGCGGCCACCGGCGAGATCGCCACCGAAGAGGAACTGGGCGGCGCGCTGATGCACACCACGGTGTCGGGCCTGGGCGAGTACCTGGCGCGCGACGACCGCGAGGCGTTGGGCATCGCGCGGCGCGTGGTCGGCCAGTTCGACTGGGCATCGGCATCGGCATCGGCAGGTGCCCAATCCGTTGCCGAGCCACCGTGGCCGGCCGAGGAACTGCTCGGCCTCATGCCCCGGCACCACCGCGAGCCGGTGGACATGCGCGAAGTGGCGGTGCGCCTGGTCGACAGTGGCCGGCTGCTCGAGTTCAAGGCCGGCTACGGCATGGCCACGGTGTGCGCG